>JBBRAW010000140.1:0-7073 GCA_038206385.1 Bacteroidia bacterium
TTTAATATTTAATTTTTTACCAATATAATTTACAATATCTTCTGCACCCGATAACCAACAGGGGCCAGTACGACAAACTTCAATTACGCATTTACCAACTGGCTTCAAATTAAACATCGAATAGAATGAAGCGACTTCATACACTTCGATAGATTGTATCGATAAAATTGATGCAACATAATCCATCACAGGTGCGCTTAACCATCCACCAAATTCTGCTTGTGCAACATGTAAAATTGGCAATATCGCAGACTTTTGTTTTCCTTCTGGATAACGACTCATCAAACGCTTTACTAAAGCGATTGCATCATCACTAAATTTTATTTCATCACTCATAAACTACATTTTATTCTAAAATAAATGGTACTCGTAATTATTTATTCAATCATTAGGCATCTAATTCGCCAGCGATCACATTCATTGAACTCATTGTTAAAATTGCATCACTTAACATCGCGCCTTTTATCATTTCTTGATATGCTTGATAATAGATAAAACATGGTCGGCGGAAATGTAAACGATAAGGGGTTCTTCCACCATCGCTCACAAGATAAAATCCTAATTCACCGTTACCACCTTCTACACAATGATACACTTCTCCTTGTGGAATAGTAGTTTCTCCCATCACAATTTTGAAATGCCATATTAAGCCTTCCATCGTATTATAAACTTCTTCTTTCGGAGGCAAATAAAATTCAGGAACATCAGCATGAATAGAAGTTTTATCTTCTAACTTATCGAGTTTCACAATTGCTTGTCGGATGATGCTTAAGCTCTGCCACATCTCTTCATCGCGCACCATAAAACGATCATACGTATCACCATTTGTACCAATAGGAACAGTAAATTCAAATTCGTTGTAAGAGCAATATGGATTCATTACACGCACATCATAATCAACACCAGCAGCACGTAAATTCGGACCAGTAAATCCATAATCAAGTGCCATTTCAGCAGTGATAGGACCACATTTAATAGTGCGATCCATAAAGATGCGATTGCGTACGAGTAAGTCGTCGAACTCTTTTAATCCTGCTGGAAACTCATCTAAAAATTTATTAATTTTTTCCCAAGCTACTGGAGAAAAGTCACGTTCCAATCCACCAATTCGTCCGATGTTTGTTGTTAAACGTGCACCGCATATTTCTTCAAAAATTTCGTAGATTTTTTCACGCCATTGAAAAATATATAAGAAGCCTGTCATTGCTCCGCTATCAACACCGATCACTGAATTACAAATGATATGATCAGAAATTCTTGAAAGTTCCATGATGATCACGCGCAAATATTGAACACGTTTCGGTATTTCAATGCCTGCAAGTTTCTCTACCGTCATGTGCCAACCCATATTATTAATTGGCGACGAACAATAATTTAACCTATCTGTTATCGGTGTGATCTGATAAAAGGGACGACGTTCTGCAAGCTTTTCGAATGAGCGATGAATATATCCAATGGTAGGTTCTGCTTCAATGATAATTTCACCATCCATCTTCAAAACATTCTGGAAAATTCCATGAGTAGCAGGATGCGTTGGTCCGAGGTTAAGTGTTGTATACTCCTTAGGTTGAATGACTGTATAATTGTTTGGCATTTTTTTGATCGCTTCTAATTAATTTCCTTTTTTGAAGATTGCATTTTTATTGCAGATAAATTATCGTCCAAACATTTTATCATCTTTATCATAACGGAAAGGATCTTCGAGTGGAAATTCTTTACGCATTGGCCATCCTTCTAATGAATCCATATTTAATATTCTTCTTAGGTTTGGATGTCCTTCAAAACGAAACCCGAAGAAATCAAAAGCTTCTCTTTCCATCCAGTTTGCAGAAGGCCAAAGTGCTGTTAAAGATTTAAACATTGGTTCTGCATCGCTCGTAAAAACTTTTAATCGGATACGATAATTCGAAGGCATGTTATGCAATTGATACATCATCGCGAAAGGTTCTTTTGTATCTGGATAATGCAAACCGCACATTGTTGTTAAGTAATGACAATTAATTATTGAATCTTCTTTTAGAAATTGAATAACATTAAAAATTTCTTGCTTGTCAACTGTTACTGTAAGAAAATCATAAAGCATTTCGAAAGTTAGAATGGCATCACCAAACTTCGCTTTCAACTGATCACTTACAAACTCATTACTTAATTCAGACATAGCATTTATGCGTTAAAGAAAAATTCGTTGATGTTATTTTATTCCATTCCGTAAGAAGCTAACATCTCACGGTATTCAGCAGAATTTCTTCTGCGTAATGATTCGTTATGTACTAACTCTTGAATTTTCATTACACCATCTAAAATTTGCTCCGGGCGCGGAGGACATCCTGGCACATACACATCCACGGGAATGATGCGGTCGATACCTTGCAAAACAGAATAGGTATCAAAGATTCCTCCTGTTGAAGCGCATGCTCCTACAGCAATCACCCATTTTGGTTCTGCCATTTGCTCGTATACTTGTCGTAATACAGGACCCATTTTTTTTGCTATCGTTCCCATCACCATCAGTAAATCTGCTTGACGAGGTGAGAAGCTCAATCGTTCACAACCAAATCGTCCGAAGTCATACGTTGAAGCCATAGTTGCCATAAATTCTATTCCACAACAACTTGTTGCGAAAGGTAAAGGCCAAAGCGAATTTTTTCGTGCTAACCCAACTGCCTTATCTAAAGAAGTTGCCATGAAACCAGGCCCTTCGTATCCATCTAATTTAACTACTTCAGTCGACATCTTTCTTCGATTTTATTTTCTTATTCCCACTTCAGAGCACCCTTTCTGATGATATAAATTAATCCTAAAACAAGAATCCCCATAAAGAGAAACATTTCAAGTAAACCAGTTACTCCCATCGACCTAAAATTCACTGCCCATGGGTACATAAAGATTACTTCTACATCAAATAACACAAACAAAATTGCTATTAAAAAATATTTGATTGAGAAAGGCATTCGTGAATTTCCTTGAGGCTCAATACCACATTCGAAAGTTTCTAATTTCACTTTTGACTTACGATTTGGGCCTAGCAAATGGGTGGCTACCATCGTGCTAAGAACGAAACCAATTGCTACCACAAACATCATGGCAATTGGAAGATAATCTACAGGTGCGCTAAGTAATATCATGTTGCTTTTTCTAGTTACTTAACAAGGTCTTAGATACATTGTTAAAACAGAGGAGCGAAATTACAGATTTTTAATGCTTCTAACCTATTAAATGTAGGTAATATCTCTTTAGATGTTCTTAAATAAATATCTTTAATAAAAATATGCAATTCTTCTTTGTAAAAATGCAAAATGAGATCCCTCAAAATTATTTCATAGTAAGACAAACAATTTGCACTTCAACCTGTTATTATCATTCTAGCAATGAAAAATAAAAAAGTACTGATAATTGGTTCTGGCTTAGGAGGTTTAGCAACGGCTTTGAGGCTTACTTCCAAAGGTTATGAAGTATCGATTGTAGAGAAGTACCATCAAGCTGGAGGTCGATTAAACCAACTTGTTAAAGATGGTTTTACGTTCGATCTAGGACCGTCGTTTTTCAGTATGAGTTATGAGTTCAAAGAGTTGTTTGAGTATTGCAAGATAACTAATCCACTTATTATAAGAGAGTTGAACCCTCTGTATGCAGTCTATTTTGAAAATCGATTTAAGCCCTTTTTGATCTACAAAGATTTAGAAAAACTAGCAAAAGAATTTTCAGAAGTAGAGACAAACATGGTTGCTAAAACTGAGAAATATTTAGAGGCAGCAGGAAAACTTTTCCATGATACAGAAGATATCGTGATTCGTCGAAATTTCGATTCAAAGTTGGATTACCTGATGCAGCTTACACGAGTTCCATTAAAACATAGTCCGAAAATGTTTCGTTCCATGTGGTCGGAGCTCGAAAAGAATTTTGATTCGCAAGAAGTTAAAGTAATTTTTTCCCTTGTATCCTTTTTTTTAGGCTCTACTCCATTTCAAACCCCTGCAGTTTATAGCCTTTTGAATTACACCGAGTTAAAGCATGATGGATATTGGAATGTAGAAGGTGGAATGTATAAAATTGTTGAGGAGATTAAAAAAATCTTGGATCAACGTGGCGTTACTTTTCATTTTAATACAGAAATAGCGTCGCTTGTTACGGATGCAAAAAAAGCTACATCAGCAATTAGTACCGATGGTCGTGAATTTACTGCTGACTATATTGTTTGTAATGCCGATGCGGCTTCGTTTCGTGGAAAAATTTTAAAGAGAGAAAAATATACAGATGTAAAACTTGATAAAATGGAATGGACATTAGCTCCTTTCACCATTTATCTTGGAGTGAAGGGGAAAATGGATAAGCTACATCATCACAATTATTTTTTAGGGACAAATTTTAAAGATTATGCCGACAAAATATTTTCTACAGGTATAAGTCCGAAAAAGCCCTATTATTATGTAAATGTTAGTTCGCGATCAAATCCAAATTGCGCTCCTGAAGGTGCTGAGAATCTGTTCATACTTTGTCCTGTTCCCGACTTACGTTTTAAAGCAGATTGGCAAGATTCGGAAGCTTTGGCAGATACAATTATAAAAGACTTATCTTCAAGAATTGGATATGATATTTCAGCAAATACACTTTCGCGAACGATATTAAATCCGAGTGATTGGGAGGAAAAATTTAATTTATACAAAGGAAGTGGACTCGGATTAGCTCATGGATTAAATCAAATTGGTGGATTTCGTCCTTCTAATAAAGATGAGGAAATCGATAATCTTTATTACGTAGGAGCGAGTACAGTTCCTGGAACAGGATTGCCAATAGTAGTAATAAGTTCAAAACTTGCAACAGAACGAATCTTAAAAGACGATGGAAAAATTTAATCAACTCTGCCTTAATTTAAGCAAATCAGTAACGTGGTGTTACAGTACTTCTTTCACCTTAGGAATTCGTACGCTGCATAAACGTTTTCACAATCCTATTTATGCAATTTATGGTTTCGTAAGAATAGCGGATGAAATCGTTGATAGCTTTCATGATTTTGATAAAAAAGATTTACTCTTTCGTTTTCGCGAAGACACGTGGCGTGCAATAGATGAAAAGATTAGCACCAATCCAATATTGCATTCTTTTCAAATGATGGTACATAAATACAATATTGATCGTGAATTGATCGAAGCTTTTTTGAATAGTATGGAGATGGATCTGTATAATAACACTTACAATTTACACAGTTATAATGAATACATTTTTGGTTCAGCGGAAGTAGTTGGACTTATGTGCCTAAAAGTTTTTGTTGAGGGAAATGAAAGCGAATATCAACGTCTAAAAGAACCTGCTCGGCGTCTTGGCGCTGCGTTCCAAAAAGTGAACTTTTTACGAGATATGAAAAGTGATTTCAAAGAACGAGGTAGAGTATATTTTCCTTCCGTAGATTTCAACTTCTTCAACGATAACATGAAGAAAGAAATTGAAGCTGAGATTTTGGAAGACTATAAAGAAGCTTATAAAGGTATTGTGAGCTTGCCTAGTGATGCTCGCTTTGGAGTTTACGTGGCTTATATTTATTACAAAGCATTATTGCAAAAAATAATGAAGCTTCCTGCAACTTCAATTCGAAATGAGCGAATTCGCGTTCCGAACAAACAAAAGTTTGCTTTACTTTGCGCTAGTTGGTTTCGATTCAGACTAAATATACTTTAAGAAAATTTAATTGATGGAAAAATATACCTACTGGCTGTTACTTTTAGGTTCATTAGCTTTTCCATTATCCTTTTCATTCGAAAAAAGAATTAGCTTTTTTAGGACATGGAAATATTTGTTTCCAGCTATAAGTATTACAGCGTTGTTCTTCATTCTTTGGGATCATTACTTTACCATTAATGGTGTTTGGAGTTTTAATGAGAAATATATTACTGGAATAAAAATTTATTCACTTCCTATAGAGGAGATTTTGTTCTTTATTATAATCCCTTATTGCTGTGTGTTTATTTACGAATCGCTAAACTTTTTAATTCCAAACTCTATTTCAAAGAGTTATATAAATATTATCAATTTAGTTTTACTACTATTTTTTGTATCAATTGCATTTACTCACCTTGACAAAGCATACACATTCTACACTTCCTTTTTTGCAAGCATTTATCTTGCAATTATTATTTTGATGAAAGTTAATTATATGGCTAAATTTTATCGTGCATA
Organism: Bacteroidia bacterium; assembly: GCA_038206385.1. Lineage (GTDB taxonomy): Bacteria > Bacteroidota > Bacteroidia > AKYH767-A > OLB10 > JANXSD01. The sequence goes on from JBBRAW010000140.1 coordinate 6,172, forward strand.
TATTGTTAGTCAGATTCCATTTTTTATTGTTAATGGATTACTTACCTCCTTACCTGTTGTGATGTATAATGATTCGGAAAATTTAGGAATTCGAATTAGTACTATCCCAATAGACGATACGATTTATTCATTTTTGATGTTATTAATGACCATTTCTTTAATGGAGTTTTTCAGAAAAAAACAACCATCTATTCCATCTTCACGTACAAAATGAAGCAATGCATTTTATCATTTTTAGTAAAGTAATTGAAACATTAACATTTCTTACAATTTGCTTTCTCATCATTAAGAAACTGAGGCAAACTAAAGCCATTCTTATTTGAAAATATATTTTTTGTGAGGCAATAATGATTTTTCAAAAACCTTAGTTCTACGAGCAATTAATTTTAAGGTTACAATTGTAAGGAATAATTAATTTATCGAAAGAAAAACGAAACGTTTTGCACGAATTTTCGCATAAATAAGAGATCAAAAAACCATTCTTGCAACTTAACTATTGCACCTCAACGATTCGAAGTATGAAAAATTTAATTAAACATCCTCTCAAGCGCTTTCTTTGGACTATCCTTTTAGGCCTAGGAGTTATTCTAGGCGGAACACAACAACTTTATGCAACGCATGCTGCAGGTTCTGATATCAGATACAGATGTCTTGGAGGATTACAATATGAAGTGGAAGTAACTTTCTATCGTGATTGCGGTGGTGTTGCTGAACCTTCAACAATTACTGTAAATTACAAGAGCAATGTTGCGAATGTCAATCAAAACGCAACAGCAAACAAAATTGCAAATACTGGACAAGAAATCACTGTTCCATGTACAGCATCATCTTCAACATGTGGAGGTGGAACAACTACAGGTATTCGCAAATTTGTTTATACCGCAACGATAACATTACCATCT
>JBBRAW010000141.1:0-7001 GCA_038206385.1 Bacteroidia bacterium
CGGACAAGGACGGCGACGTTAGCAACTACTTTTTTGATGCCACAAGCTACCTGCTTTTAAAGCAATCTACCAAGCGCAAAATGGGTGAGAAGGAAGTGGCTGTTGACTTTATTTATGGCAATTATAAGGCTACAGATGGCTTTTTATTCCCCTGGGCTCTTGAAATCAAAGCTCCGGATTCTCCTATGGGAGGCGACCAAAAGGCAATTGTTGAGACTGTGACGCTGAACGTTCCTACTGAGGACGTGGACTACGTTATGCCGGAAAAGAAATAGTGAAGGTTTCGCTGAAACCACTTTTTTGAAAGTAAATTATTGTTTTATTAAATTTTTCGATTTTTGGTGGGATTTTTGAGTTTGGATTAACAGCTATTTAGCTTTTGAATGTTGCGTTTTGTTTCAAAAAATAGTAATGATTTAACAAATATTTAGTGTCAAGGTTTCGTTTGACCGAAGCTTTCAATTTATTCTTTTTTAAAGGGGGCGAAAGCCCCTTTTTTATTTGGGATGATTTATTTCAGCTTTTAATATAACAATATCTCCAGTAGGCTCTCGGTTTACAGGATTTGCACTTTTACCTGCACTAATTCGCCACACATCAATAGCTTCATAATTTATGGAGGTAATCATGCTAAGTAAAGTAAATGGTTTAGGCCCGCAGGGGGCTATTATAGCTCTAAAATCAACCATAAGATCCAAACACAAATTTCTAAGTAATGTTTCAGTATAAACTAGATCCATTAGCGGATACTTAACAATATTATTTGGATCAATTTCGCTAATTAGTTCTTTATTATTTTCGATAACTTTAATCGCATATTCTTTATTAAAAGAATTATCAGTGTGGAATAAAAAAGTTCTGTCAGCATTGAAATATTCTTTTAAACCAAAAGCTCTCTTTTTTTCATATCCTAGACCAATAATCAAGGCAGTTGGTTTTTGGGGGACTGAAAGAGAATAAAAGCCTTCAACGGGCTCAACATGTTCACTAAATATGTGCTTTTCAGGGGGCGAGGCAAACTCACTAACTGAATAAGAAAAAAATATATGAACAGATTTTAATTTTTTAACTTTTCTTATACTATTTAAAATACTTGCATACCATATTCTTGTCATGCTTGAATAATCAACTAAGATATTTAATTTTTCCTGTTTATTTGTGAAAAAAAAATCTTCCAAAAAACATTCAATTTTTGAAGAGTTATTTCCATCTTCCATGATAGAAGTATAACCTTGGTTAATGAAAGTTTTATCATTTAATTCTCTGTCAAACAAATCAAGATTATTGTTAAAACCTATAAAAAATTTGTAACTTGAATTGAGTTCGACTTTTTCAATTAAAAATCTCGCGCGAGTTTCATAACCTGAGGCAGAGATAATTAAATCAAAATGTGTATCTTTTAAATCTTTTTCAGAAATTTGCTGAGTAAATATTGATTTCATTTATTAAATAAAGAAAATTGATCTTTTGATTTCTGGATATTATTTTTTTGAATAAGAAAATCCATTAAAATAGTGCTTAAATTTATTGTATGGTATTCTCTAATGGGTAGTTTAAACAATGGGTGCAAAATATAGGATAATCTAAATTTTTTATTTCGAAGCTCTTGTTCATTTAAAAGACCCTCTTGAGGTTCCAAGTGCAGAATTGCTCCAACATTTAAAGCAAATTTTAGCAATACTATAAGTTGAGCATCCACTTTCTCATCAATAATAAAAACGCTTAAGGGATCCATTGTAAATGGATTGGTTACGATTTTATTAAAAAAATATTTACCAATGTGAGTTAATACTTCCCCTAAGTTAATTCTAGTATTATTTAATACAATATTTGCATCAGGATGATTTGAGAATATTTCAAAATTTGTTTCCGAAACAAATTGAGCTACCCTTGCTTGATTTGAAATTGAAACTTCATTTACTTTGCAATCATTTTTAATTTTTATATAAGGATATATTTCAGTTACTAAATTAATTATTGTTCGTGGATTTCCGTCACATATGTGATAAATATTGGGTAAACCATAATAAAGAGCAGTAATTTTTCTTGAGCGAAGTTTTTCTTCAGGTTTTTTAAAATAATAACGAAAAATAACAATTGGTTTAATTTTTCTCAGAACGGAATCTTCAATTGCTTTCTGTTTAGTAATAGGATTCTCAGGTCTTATTCCTTTGCTTAATAAAAATTTATTGAAACTATTATCTTTTATAGCTAGCTCTCTCATGATTATCCAAAAAGCAGAATATTTTTCATACACCGATTTGCTCTTTGCTTTTTGGAATTTTGAATGCTCATTTTCATAAAATGTTTTTTCATCGTTATAATGACCAAAAACTTCTAAAGGATGTATTTTAAAATTAAATTTCTTTGCTATCAAAGACGAAACAAAATTATTGCAAAAAGACTCCCAGTTTTTTTCATCGGTGCGACTTGAAAGCCAAGTTCTAATAATTTTATAATCATTATCCAATTGGGCATCAATTTTAAAATATTTTTTATTGGTTGAATCATATAATGATACTAAAGGAGTTGTGGCTAATTTAAATAAAAATTTTTGATTTCTACTTCGTAGAAAACCTAATAATTCTAATTGAAGCCATTCTGGCGCAATTTCGAGTTCATCAAAGCAAAGAGCCCATCTAAAATAATTACTATTAAAAACATTTAAGTCCTTAAAATGATTTTCAAAAGAATTGCACGCTAGCACCAATAGATCAAAAAATTCTTCATAGAAATAGTTAGGTTTTTCAATTTGGTTAAAGTGTAAATTTTCACTTACAATTTTATTAACTGTAGTATTTACTTCCTTTATTCTCAAATGTAAGCTATCAACAATAGCATCAATACTGAGAGGTATGGGTTTAGGAATATTCCAAAATTTTATTAAATCTTTAATAAAAGATTCTAGTTTAGAAAGTAGTTTTCCTTCTATTGGAATTTTTAGTAGGAGATGTGTAAAAGTTTTACATGCTGAAATAAGAATGTTAGTATTCACTAACATTCGAGAGATTGATTTGGAGATGTCTTTATTATCACCTAATTTTTTTTCTAAACTTTGAATTTGTTTCATCCATTGTATATCAGAGGGTATATAAATACCAAAAAAAGGAATTTCTTTATGTATTTCTTTTGCTTCAGTTGAATTCCAATTATATATTGCTCCCGGTGTAATCATTTTCATAAGCGTGGTTTTACCACTACCACGAGGTCCCATTAATAATGAATTGTCATTTTTTAATAATTTATAAAACTCTTGATTTGGAATAAAACTTTCCGCAACTTCTTCAAATGACAAATATCTTGCATTATAAGTATTGTATTGAATTATTATGTTTTCTTCTTCTTTCATATTTCTATTCTTATAATTTGTTGCGCATTATCAAATGTAGGATGAAATTGAAGCTTATATTTTTCCCTCATGAAATTAACAAATTTTTCTTGATAAGTTGGTATTAAGTATTGCACATCGGGTTTAAATTTTAACAATTCAGTAAAATTAACCATATGCATATTTTGTTCATAAAACCAATTAGCACAATCTTCAGCTAGTAAATCTATACTTCCTGTATAACCAAAACCAGTTAAGCAAGGAAAAACATTTTTTTGATTTCTAGTCCAACCTTTTGTATAAGAATATTCCCAAGTTTTTATAATCCCATTTACATAAATAATACTTTTTTTATGGATTTTAGAAAATTCAATTATATGAAATGTATTTTTCTTATCCCAATAATGTAAATTTGCCAGTGAAGAAAAACTACCTGCACAAAAAATTGGCAAACTATTTCTATATATTAAGTTAGGAATATGTTTGTGCCCATGCACAATTAAATGAAAATTATATTTTTCTAATAAATCTAAAAAATGATCACCTTTCTCTAATACATCACCGTCTTTGTATAACTCATCCATATTAGAAAATTTAATCGGGTGATGATGACACATTGCCACTTTAAATTTTTCAGAATCTTTGGTTTTAGTTAATTCAATTTCAATTGCTTCCAATATTTCAGTAGTTATTATAGATTGTTCGGCTTTCTCTTTTGTAGTATGAGTAAACGAACTATTAAAAACCAAAACTATAATTTCATCTAAATCTAATACAAAAAAATTTTGTGACCAAAATTTTTCTTTAAATTCATCAATATTATATGGATAATCTTTATTTAAATTTTTTCCAATTTTATTGTAATTTCCTCCACGTGAATCCAAATCATGATTTCCAACTGTAGCAATCAAATTTTTCGATTTTAGCGCATTTTTAATAGAGAGAATATATTGCCATCCACTTACAAAGCCTTGCTTATTTATTCTATCAGTGATATCTCCCGGACATAATAAAATATCTGTACTTAATTCTTCTTTTTCAATTAACTGCTTTAAAGATTCAATTGGATTTTGATTTATTGGGGTATCACATAAATCGGAATGAAGATAAGTTGATTTGTCATTTTTTTCATGAGTACAATGTAAATCACTCATTACTGCAATTCTAATTATTTGTTCTGGCATTTAAATATTCGTAAAAATTAATTCTGCAGCTTTGCGTCTGTGATCCGTAAAGCCCGCTATATTTCTCTGTAAAAAAATTTTTCTTTTATCCCAAGACTTAAAAATATCTAAAGCTTCTTTACAGTACGCATAACTCAATACAAATTTAACACCTTTCTTATCCATTTCGTTAAGAATTTTTTGTAATCTTAGTAAATCATTATATCCAAATGAATTTGGACCGTATTGATTAAAAATATTTCTATTGTTTACAGCGTAAGGAGGGTCAAGATATACTATATCGTTTTTTATGGGTCTTTCTTTAATTATTTTTTCAAAATCACCCTGTATTAATTTAACATTTTTTAACTTTTTAGAGGCAGATAATAAGAAATCGCGTTGAACATGAGTCCCTTTAATTACATTAGAATAGGGAACATTAAAATCCCCATTGCTATTTGTTCTGTATAACCCATTGAAGCAAAATTTGTTCAAATAGAGAAATCTTACAGCTTTATCAACCTTGTCCGTTTGTGATTTATCATTTTGTAGTTTTCTAATTTCATAGTATTTTTTAGAGGAAATTGAAATGTTGACAAGTCGGTCGTAGATCTCGTGTGGATCCTTTTTAATTTGTTTGTAAAGATTAATTAAATCTTTATTCACATCACTTAAAACAGCTTTTTTGAAAGGTAAATCAAAAAATAGACGTGCTGAACCAGCGAAAGGTTCGTAATAGGTAGAGTATTCTGAAGTAAAATATTCTCTTAATATAGGTAAAGCTTTTTTCTTGCTTCCAGCCCATCTTAAGAAAGGTTGACTTTTCTTAGGGGTTTCCATGATGTTAACTTATCTAAATAATAATTTTTTTCCTAATTATTTACAATGGAATCCTATATCCGTCAAAAAACACTTACCTCTTATCTTTCCGCCTCCCATTCTCCCAACTTTTTGTGTATTTTAGCGTAACACAAAAAAACAGAAACCTCAATTTTCCAACTAACCTCAACTATATGAAGAGAGTTCTCTCAGTTTTCATTCTTCTCGTATTCACAATTATTTTATTTACCAATTCATTTGCGCAGGCACAGACACCTGTTAAAGTATCTTCTTCAACATTCGGAATGTTCGAAGGAAGGCAAATCGGTCCGACGGTAATGAGCGGACGTATAACCTCTATAGATGCAGTCAATAAAGATGCGCGGATAATTTACGTTGGTGCAGCGGCGGGAGGCGTGTGGAAATCAATCACAGGCGGAACGTTATGGAAGCCCGTATTTGATAAATACACTCAGTCAATCGGCGATATACGAATTGACCAGAAGCACCCCGATACAATCTGGGTTGGCACGGGCGAATCGAATATGCGTAACAGCGTATCAGTCGGAGAGGGAATTTACAAATCGATGGATGGCGGCGACTCGTGGAAAAAAATGGGACTCGATGGCACGGAGCATATAAGCAAAATAATTATTGACCCAAGCAACTCGGATATAGTTTACGCTGCAGCACCGGGACCGCTATGGGGAGACAGCCCTGAGAGGGGCTTGTACAAAACAATGAATGGCGGAGCAACGTGGGATAAGGTTTTATTTGTTGATGAGAAGACGGGATGCGCTGATGTAATGATAGACCCGAAAGACCCGAATATTGTATATGCATCGATGTGGGATTTCAGAAGAAAGCCGTGGTCGTTCAGCTCGGGAGGCGCGGGCAGCGGACTTTATAAAAGTATAGATGGCGGAGTAACGTGGAATAGAATTGATAAAGGATTTACAGACGGATTGCTGGGTAGAATAATTTTAGCAATGTCGCCATCTGACTCAAAATTAATTTATGCAATTGCCGAGGCGAAGAATACGGCGCTGTTTAAATCGACTGACGGCGGAGATACTTGGACGAAGAAAAGTTCATCAGCGAATGTAACAGCTCGTCCGTTTTATTTTTCGGTGCTGAAGGTTGACCCGACTAACTCGAACAGATTATACAGGCCTGCGTTTAATTTATCGATTAGTGATGATGCAGGTGAATCGTGGTTTGATGCCTCTACAGAGGGCGGTTGGGTACACTCTGATTTACATGCATTGTGGATAGACCCGAATAATTCATCACATATGTATTTAGGTACGGACGGCGGAATGTATATGTCGTTCGATAAAGGAAATAACTGGCTCTTCTTAAATAATCTTCCGTTTGCTCAGTACTATCACGTTACGGTTGATATGGATGACCCGTACAATGTTTACGGTGGATTGCAGGATAACGGCTCGTGGGTGGGACCATCTACTCATCCCGGCGGAGTGCGCGGTAAGGATTGGGATGCGGTGGGCTTTGGCGATGGGTTCTGGGTGCAGCCCGACCTGACGGATAAGAATTATATTTTCTGGGAATCGCAGGGCGGAAATATAAACAGACTTAACAGAGCTACAAATGAAGTGAAGGACGTAAAGCCGCAGCCATTGAAGGGCGAAGCTAAGCTGAGATTTAATTGGAACACTCCGATATATTCT
>JBBRAW010000142.1:0-6998 GCA_038206385.1 Bacteroidia bacterium
CAATAATTGAAAACACCACAAGCACTTTTCGGTAAGGTATAATTTTAGTTATTTGATTTAAGCCGACTCCTGCAAAGAGTAAACATAACGGAGCAATAGGGAATAAAAATCTAAATCCTGCACTAGAATAATTGTAAAAAAGAATCACCGTAAGATATCCTACAAAAATTATTTCAGAAAGTTCTAATGATTTCCTTAATCTTAAAAAAAGGCCAAGAATCATACTTAGCATAAATATTTTCTTGCAAATTGTTCCGATAAATGAAAAAGGAAGATCAGTATTCGTTTGTATGAAATAATTGAAAATGTCATAGTACAAATTTAGATGCTGATATGCCATCGTTAAGCTTGGATTAAAAAGCTGGGCGCGTAATTGATGACTCATTTCAATTCCAGAGCTAACGGAAAAAAGTAAATAGTTAAGAAGTAGAAAAAAAACAAATGATAGGATTGGCAATAATACTCCAAAGTAAAAAAAATATTTTTTCGTAACTTCTTTTTTTCGTAAAAACGTATTCAACATGTATAAAAAAATCGCAACCGGAACAACAAATCCTATCGGACGAATGGAGACGAGCAATCCAGATAATAACGCAATTGCAATTAAATTTGACCATGAATAATTTTGTTTGTCAAATCTATATAGGATCAATAAAAGAACAAATGTGAATGGAATTTCAGAATTAATTTCAGACTTAAATCTCAAAATCCAAGGATTAAATACAAAGAATAAAATTAGTAGTATACATTTCCAATTCGACAAATATTTTTTTGCCCACCCAACAAAAACAATAATTAAGAAAATCAAATAACATGTAATTGTATAATTAAAAGCTAACATATTATTACCAAATAATGCATAAATAGGACTTAATAAAAGTGGAAATCCAATTGTGTATGCTGTAGGTCCCAAAATTGGGTAGCTTTCATTGTATATATAGCCGGTTTCGTATTGAGGAATTCTTTGAACAATATTTTTTGCCTGATGAATATATTGAGCGAAATCATCACCCCAATCTTGATCTTTTCTTATATTAATGCATAGCAATAAAACACAAGAAATTATTAATAGACATTTCCAAACTAAAGACGTAGTAGACGTTTTATTTAGCAACATTTGTATGAAATATGAACATATATTTAAATATTGGATTAATAGATATTTGAATCATAATAATTTAAATTTGTCAAACTTAAGAAAATCCATTTTACCACAGGCTAAAACATAGAATTATTCTATTTTTAGTAGTAAGATTAAATATTACAGGATGATCTTTGATGATAAATTTGGAAATCTGAAGAATATTTTTTTATATTGTAAACGTCAAATCATCAATCATAATAAAAAAATCTAACCTAAAATCTAATGAGAAAATCTTTGCTTTACACGAGTACAATAGCAATGCTATTGTCGTCAGCAGTTACAATTAAATCTAATGCACAATCATGGTCGTTAGCTGGAAATGCTGGAACAAATCCCACAACGCAATTTCTTGGAACTACTGATAGTAAATTCTTGAAGTTTCGTACAAATAACGCTGTGAGATTAACAATTTCTAGTGGAGGAAGAGTAGGAATCGGCAATACAAATCCGCTTTCACGTCTTGATATTCTTGGTGCAACAACCGATTCCGTTTCTGTAGTAAGTATTCTAGGGAAGTATTCTGGTAAAAAGCAAGATGTAATTGGATTACTGGCTACATCAACACCAACAGATACAACAGGAATTGGTGTTTCTGGTAGTGGTAACTTTATTGGTGTAGAGGGTTCAGGAAATAATTTCGGAGTATTAGGAAACGGGGCAACAGGAGTTTATGGTTACTCAAATTACGGCACTTCGGCAGGTTTTCCAACAGGTGTTTGGGGTGAAAGTGCTGGAGGAACACAAGGTAATGGAGTGTTCGGATATGCAGCAACGGGTACTCAACAAAATATTGCTATTTGGGGAATTGCAACAGATACCGTGAACAATGGAACATCAGCAAATACTGATTTCGCAGGGTTTTTTCAAGGTAATATTGGCTATTGGAGAGCATTCAATATTTCCGATGCTAAATTCAAAAAGAATATTGAACCTTTAAATGGTGCACTTGATAAAATTAAAAAGCTAACAACAGCATCTTACACTTTTAAAAGAGATGAATATCCAAAATTATATTTACCACAAGGTCAACAAATCGGATTCCTTGCTGATAATATGGAAAGCGTATTCCCACAATTCGTAATAAAAAATTCTCTACCTGCTAAAATTAATCCTAAAACGCATGAAGTGATTTCACAAGCTGCAGATCTTAAAATGGTAGATTATATCAGTATGATTCCAGTTCTTACAGCAGGTATTCAAGAGCAACAAGTTCAAATTGAAAATAAAGATGCACAAATCAATACGCTAAATTCTAAATTAGCTAATCTTGAATCAAGATTAGCGGCACTTGAAGCAACATCTGTTGTACAAAATAACAGAACAGGAAATGCAATCAATGAAACTGCTGCATCTCTTGAACAAAATAATCCAAACCCTTTCACACAGTCTACTCAGATTCGTTATGCTTTGCCATCTGATTTTAAATCAGCTCAAATTATCATCACAGCACCAAACGGTAATGTTATGAAAAACTATAGCATTAAATCAAAAGGTTTAGGACAATTGACAGTTAATGCTAATGAATTAGCTGCTGGAATTTATACTTATTCATTGCTAGTTGATGGAAATATCGTTTCTACTAAATCATTAGTTCTGACAAAATAATTTTCTTTCAATTATAAATAATCCTTTCAGAAGTTTAATTGCTTCTGAAAGGATTATTTATTTATATTCTTTACTAGATTAACTTATACATCTGAAATAAAGGTTTTCTAATCTATATTGGATACTTTTGCAGGCTAATTAAGATTTACAAATAAAAAATATATGTGCGGATTTGCAGCATACACAGGATCTGATGAACAGATAAAAAAAATATTCTCGACAGATTTTTATTCTATAAAACATCGTGGCCCCGACAATTCTACTTTTGTTGATTTACAACAACATGGTTGGCTAGGATTTCATCGTTTGAAAATTGTTGATCTTTCGGAGCACGGAAATCAACCATTAATCTATCAGCATCTATATCTTTTATGCAATGGAGAAATATATAATAATTTAGATATACGAAAACAATATGTTGATTTTCCTTTTCAATCTGGTTCAGACTGTGAAAGTATTTTACCATTGTATCTGAATGTTGGATTAGAAGAAACAGCAAAATCATTAGATGCTGAATTTGCTTTTGTATTGCATGATCATTCAACAGGTCGTTATATGGCTGCTCGAGATCCTATTGGTATTCGTCCGCTTTTTTATGGTTATGCTACTGATGGTAAAATTGCATTTGCAAGTGAGATGAAAGCACTTCATTCAACATGTAAACATGTTAAACCATTTCCTCCCGGGCATTATTATGATGGAGAAGAATTTAAACGTTATTCAGATGTAACAAAAGTTGAAAAGTTCAACCAAGATACAGATGAAGCGATGTATAAAAAAATTAATCACTATCTAACAGAAGGAATTCGCAAAAGATTGCAAGCTGATGCACCGCTAGGATATTTACTTAGTGGAGGATTAGATTCTAGTCTTGTTGCTGCTATCGGCGCAAAAATGTCAGATAAACCAATTCGTACTTTCGCAGTTGGATTGAATGAAGGAGCGATTGATTTAAAGTATGCAAAAATTGTAGCAGATTATATTGGATCAGAACATACAGAAATCATTTTTACAATGGATGATGTTTTTGAAAGCTTAAATCATCTAATTTATCTTCTTGAAACATGGGACATAACAACCATTCGTGCTTCAATTGGAATGTATTTGATGTGCAAAAGTATTAGCACAAAAACAAACGTAAAAACATTGCTTACGGGAGAAATTAGTGATGAACTTTTTGGATACAAATACACTGACTTCGCTCCTGATGCAAATGCTTTTCAAGAAGAGGCAGCAAAACGTATTCGTGAAATTTATCTTTATGATGTATTACGTGCTGATCGTTCACTAGCAGGTGCAGGATTAGAGGCACGCGTTCCTTTCGGTGACCTGGATTTTGTAAAATATGTGATGAGTATTTCTCCAACAAAAAAAATGAATTCTACTGGAACTGGAAAGTATTTATTGCGAAAAAGTTTTGATGATAAATCATTATTGCCCGAGGAAATTTTGTGGCGAGAGAAAGCAGCATTTTCTGATGCTGTTGGACATGGAATGGTAGATTATTTAAAAGCATTCGCAGAGAAACAATATACCGATATTGAATTGTCGAATGCTGCAACTAAATATTCTTATCGATCACCATTTACAAAAGAATCATTATTATATCGTGATATTTTCGAATCGCATTTCCCAGGACGAGCAGAACTAATTCATGATTATTGGATGCCAAATAAAGCTTGGAAAAATTGCAACGTTAGTGACCCCTCTGCAAGAGTATTACCAAATTACGGAAAGAGTGGAGAGTAGCATAACATCGGTTATGATTTTGCATTACAATCAATATTGATGAATTTATACTCAATTGAATAAATTTTATTTAATGAGGCTAGAATTGAATCAACAAAAAAATGGTTGCCAACAATTTAAAATTCGTTAGCCATGAGAATTTGAAAGGTATGAAGACGACGGAAAAGCAATTTGGCTATGTTAAATTTATGCATTTGCAAAGAGAAATTATGTGAAAAGTTGTTCAAGATGCTAAAACAGAAATTTTAGCACATTTCAAAAGCGGAAAACAGAAACTACAATAAGGCTAAAATCTAAAATCCAATCATGACTCAATTAACAGGGACAAGAAGTAAGCGAAAGTTTAATTTCGGCTTCTATCTTTCTATTATCATGTGTTTTGATTTAGGACTAATTATGCTTAAAAAATTTTCCGATTCTATAAATAGTAGTTACCCTTTGCGAGCTAATGATTATTTCCTATTAGCGTTTGGTTGTTTTAGTTTTTTTTTTAATTGTTTACATTGTAATTAGCTATTGTAAAAAGTCACCAACTATTGTTGTTGATGAAAAACAAATTTCTTTTAGTGATGAAACATTTTATTGGTCAGCAGTTGCAAAAATCGACTTGATAGGTAAATGGCCCAATAATTATTTGTTACAAAATAGTAAAGAAGGCACGAGGTTCACTTTCAATGATGATTCAGTTAAATATTTCTTTGACGATATGTATTCAAACTCTTGGCAAGTAAAATATTTTATTCAACAAGTCATTATTAATAAACAAGAGTACGTGGAGGTTCTAATTAGCAATGTTGAGCCAAGTAAATTAAGAAGTGAGATCCTTGAGAATTTTAAGGGCAATCAATTCACTTCTATTCGTGGAATTATATTATGGGGGGCATTGTTTTTTTGGCTTCCCATCATCTTTCAAGATTACCCCTCTTTTCTTGGAAAGCAATAAGTGGAGAATGTTTCGTGTTAGGACTTTGGTTTTTCTTAAACACTTACTTTATGTACTACTTCTCAATGTCGGAGAAATATTTTGTAGTAAAAAATCACAACTTCCTTTGGATAAATAAAATTTATAAAGTTGAAGAGATAAGAGAGATTGTCTTTGAAGCAAATGGGAAAAATATGCCAAACTGTTTAAGAATAATTACAAAAGACTTTAGAAATAAATTGTATCCCGCAGGTACGCTTAACATCAAAACTTGGCTAAACTTAAGAGATACGCTTGGGTTTAATGGAATCACTGTAAGGAACGAATGCATTGCTAAATATTTAAGCTGACATTGCACTATGTTTTTAATAGCAATACCTAGTTTTTATTCATTATTCAACAAAGAAATTATAAAAGGTTATTTTTTTGCCAACTATTTGTATCAATAGTTCGTTATAAAATTTTTTATGAAGAGATATACTTTAAACTGGTCTCGCTAAAGTCTAGTTCAATTTAATAGGGATACTAGTCAACTAATAATGATGGCACATAAATTAGGTCTACTCGATACTTGCTTTTCTGTTTAGCGGGGATGCTACGCATCCCTCCCCAAATCAAAATTACGAAGTAAATCACAGCTAATCGGTTATTAATTATTTATAGTCGCTAGTAATTGGGTTCGCTTGTTTTAAAACTCTTTTTACTAATCCTAAATCTTATTAAAATTGGAAAATCCTAATATCTATTTCAGTTTGATTGGGAAGCGAAGCAGTTAAATGATTCTGATAAATAAAGCAGTTCTATTCGTTATATATTTTTCAATTCGTCGGGGATACTACGCATCCCTCCCCATATCAAAATTACGAAGTAAAGCACTACTAGTCGGTTATTAATTATTTATAGTCGCTTGTAATTGTGTTGAAACCCTTTTAAGTACCTTTGTATTGTTATAAAATAATCATGTCGAACGAACATCAACATTTCGCAACCAAAGCAATCCATGCCGGTCAAGAGCCTGATCCTACAACGGGCGCAATAATGACCCCAATCTATCAAACTTCTACCTATGTACAAGAATGGCCTGGGAAGCATAAGGGATATGCTTATGCTAGAGGAAAAAACCCTACTCGTTCGGCACTTGAAAACTGTATTGCAGCATTAGAAAATGCAGAATTCGGTTTGTGTTTCAGTAGTGGACAAGGTGCTAGTGATGCATTAATTAAAATGTTACGACCAGGTGATGAGGTTATCGCAACGAATGATTTATATGGTGGAAGTTATCGCATGTTCACGAAAATTTACGAACCTTTTGGAATTAAATTTCATTTTGTAAATATGTATGATGCGAAAAATATTAGCAACTTTATAAATACGAATACAAAGATGCTTTGGGTGGAAACACCAACGAATCCAACCATGCAGATTATTGATATCAAAGCATGCGCTGCAATTGCAAAAGAAACGAATTTAATTTTTGTTGTTGATAATACATTTGCTTCTCCTTACTTACAAAATCCACTCGATCTTGGTGCAGATATCGTGATGCATTCTGTAACGAAATATTTAGGTGGACATAGT
>JBBRAW010000143.1:0-6940 GCA_038206385.1 Bacteroidia bacterium
TATGCCTTAAACCCATTTTAGGCAAGTTAGACGCATTTTGCAGAAACACGACGTCATGCTCGGTGTTCGGAAAAATAATACGTTTAAAAGCCCTTCCAAACTTATTTAATACCACTACTTCAGTATCTAAACTTGAATGCCCTGTCACAGGGTCAGTTAGTTCCAAGCTACTTGGGGGTAAAATTCGTGGGTTTAAATAGGCAATATCCGCTGTTAGGCTGGCATCCGCAAGCAATAAATCTCTTTGATTTGCAGCGGTAAAATTTAATTTAATTCTTCTCATTTTATTTATATTATTTAATATTAATTAGTTTCAACTTTCCATGTATTTAGCATTAATTTTTTTAGCATTTGTTGCCTTTCTGAAATTTTTTCTTTATCCCAACTATCAAATTGTTTAAGTTCGTTTTCAACAAATTTATTAAATGCAGTATTTTTTCCAATTGGATTTTCAGTAAAAGCCATCGTCAATAAAATATTAGAATTTTTATATGCTGTTGTTTTAGTTGCAAACCATTCATCTGTTGAAATATCATTAGAGAAATTAAGACTTCCATTAATTGGCTGCTCTAATAAGGTTAAATTTCCTACTTTGTAAACTGCATTTGGATAATCATATTCTTCAGGATATTTATCCTTTGGAATATTTTCCCCCGTTTGAGGTAAAATATGTTCCAATTGTTGTTCTTGGTAAAATGACAAGTTGTTTTTTGGAAAATTAGTATGAAATCTTACATATTCATCAACTCGACCAAGTATATATTTAATTCTATATTGGGGCTGTATATCACTTTGACTACGATATTGAAAACTTGAATCAAATGTTGCTTGCTGTTTATTTATTACATCTGCTAATTCTTTCTGAATAAAAGTCTTTAATTCATCAATTGTATTAATTTCTCTAATTTTTATAGCTAAATCAGCGAATAATGCTTCGTAATATTTAGTTAGAATTTTATTCATTGCATAATAAAACATTAACGTTTCTATGTTTTTCGCTAATAAATTAATTGCCTCATTATTAAATTTATCATTTAATGCTAATAGCAAAATGAAAGGTTGCCTTGCATTTTTCGTCAAATATGAAATGCCAGTTAAACTTGGATATATTAAATCTGCATCTTGGGTCCTCATAGCCATTATAAAGGCTTTATATTTTTCGGAGGCTTTTAATATTTCTTTTGCAAATTTCTCGGGATTTTTTTCATATTTAATTTTTGATTTTCCCGAAGAAGAAATTACCCATTCGTAAATTTCCTCTTCTCTAATAATTCCATTATGATACCTTGCGACAAAAAAATAACGAAGGAAACGTAATGGCTTATCTTCTTCGCCACAATTTTGAAGGTTAGCTACAATTTCCTTCCAAATATCCTTTATCTTAATAAATTCTTGTTCTTTAGCATTTAGAAATAATAAATTTTTTAATAAATCCATTGCGTTTAATCCTACACCTCTTTCATTAATTGTTTCAAATATTTTTAATGCACTACCTATATCGTCAGGTTGTATCACTACCATTTCTACGTTCACTAAAAAATAACGTATAAAGTTTATTAAAACCGTTTTATCAGTTTTTTCCATGTCATCAAGAAAATCCGATACTGTTTTAAAAGCATCCCGCATTTTTAATATGGAATTAGTTTCTTTATCAGTATAAGGCTTTTCCAATTAAGTTTAAAAGATAGTCTTTGCTATCTTCATACTGTAATTGCAGCCTCGGTGTTGTTTTACGAGTTTCAATTGAATATTCATATAGCAAATCTTTAATGATTTTAAGAAGCTCAATTTTTTCTTTAATTTCCTCTTTCATATCCAAATCAAAAACGATATTCGTCAATATCTCTCTCATTGAACAAAGTGAAATTATTATTGTTGTTAATCGTTGTTGTCCGTCGATTACATCATATTGTCCGTCCTTTCTACGTACTATAATTGTTGAACCTATGAAGTAGTTTTTTTGCTCATCAACATTTGGATTAAATTCGTCATTTATATCCTGTAAAAATCGTTGAACATTTTTTTCTTTTTCCCATACGTACTCCCTTTGATAATCTGGAACTACGAAGAAAAAGTCTTTTAAGTTTCTAACTTGTTTTACTTCAGCATTTATTTTCATAAATTTTAATTATTTTTATTTGGTTTAGAATTTTCAATTTCTATAAATGTACACCCATTTTGAAACAAATGAAATACAAATGTTTCATTTTTCTTACATCTTTTATTAAAGCTTCTTTAATGTATTTCTACAATTAAATCGCTAAGATTAAATACAGGATTAGATTTTGTTATAACAATTCTAATAGACTGCTTATTTTGGAGAATAGGTAAATCAAATATATTATTTCTAATTTTTTGTTTCTCCAAAAAGAAAATTTTGTTATCTTGATATTCCCCATCATAAAAAATATCTATTAAGGTAGAAACTTTAGTTAAATCTTGGTTAGGATGATAAAATCTAATAATTTTGTCATTTTTAGAAATTTTTTTTTCAATTATAAGTAAAGATTGGTTTTCCAATTATAATAGTAAATAGTTAAATAAGTCAATAGCTCCTTAAAACGGAATAACTATTTTACTAATTCTATAAATCCCTTTAAAAATTTTCTTTCGAGGGTTTCTGTGTTAGTGTAAAATATAGTGAAATAATAGACACCTTCTTTGCAATTTGAACCTTCCTTATTTCTTCCATTCCAACCAGTATTAAAATCATCATTTTCATATACTAAAATTCCCCATCTATTAAATATATTTAAACTAAAATTTGACACAAGTAATTTATCCCCAGTAACAATTGGAACCCATGTATCATTAATATTATCATCATTTGGACTAAATATGTTAGGTGCAACCATAGTATAAGAACCTTCAATATATATTCGACCTTTTGCAGTATCTAAACAGCCATAATTATTGGCAACAACTAACTGCCAGTTATAATAACCTGTATCGCTATAAGTATGTGTATTATAAAGTACATTTGAAAATTGCCCATCTCCAAAAGAAAAATTTGTGCTATGGTTGCTCAGTGTGGAATCAACAAAAACAATTTGAGGATGTAATATTTCAGCTTGTGTGGGTGTAACATAAGCAATTGCAAAAGGTTTTGGTAAAACTTTTACATAGTTCACTTTTAATAACGTATCAGAACAATGATTTGTATCAGTAACAATTTGAGTAATAGAATATACACCTGAATTATTAAACAAGTAAACTAAATTTGATGTACTATCAATTGTATTATCAACTAACCATTTTGTTTTCGTTGGTATAATTGATGTACTTTGGTTTTGAAAACTTGCAACAAAGGATTGGCAACCAATCGTATCCAGAGAGATAAAATCTGCAATAGGAACTGGTAAAATTCTTACTGCTTGTTGACCTTGTTTTGTGCAACCGTTTTCCGACACAATAACAGTTACCAAATGGTTTCCAATTGAATTAAAATGTACTATTGGATTTTTTAAGGATGAAGTTAAAATACTTGGATTTCCTGAAAAATACCAATTAAAAGTAGCGGAGTTGCTATAAATCCCTCCTGATTGAAATGTAAATAAATTAGTGTTTAAACATTGCGGTGCATCTACAAACGGAGCTGGTAATTGTAATAATGGAAATACATGTAAAACCTGTATTGAGGTATCCGAACATCCGTTTTCATAGGCAACAAGCGTAACCGTATAATTACCATAAGTGGTATATGTATATGTAGTATTAAATTTGGTTGATGTATCAGTAAACAAATTTGGCACACCAAAGTCCCAATAAAAGGAAGTCCCACTTGATGCTATCGCACTAAAAATTACGGTATCTCCTCTACAGCTTTGATTTGTCGTGTTAGCATTTGCAATAGGTTTAATAATTGTTGCTGAAGTTTTTAAAGTATCTGAACATCCAAATTGGGAAATAATAGCGGTAATATTTTGCACACCACCTGTATCAAATGACACGGTTTGAATTGCTAAATTTGATACTAATGGGGAAGCATGATTTCCGAAATTCCAATTTATATTAGCACTTCCCGAATATGTACCACCAATACTAAAGGATAAACTATTTTTGTAAAAACAAGTAGTTTGAGGTAAGGTAATTGATGGAGATAAAACTGGTTCAATATAAAAGGTTGTATAAGCAGTGTCCTTACAAGTTCCATAAGCTGTATTTACTGCAACAAGCATAACGTGGTACGTTCCTGTATCAGGATAATTATATGAAGGAGAAAAAAGCGAAGATGTATCGGAAGTTAAATTTGTAACTCCAAAATCCCAAGAAAAGTGGGTTGCATTTGAACTATTATTATTAAAATTTACGTTCAATCCATTACAAAATAAAGTTTGAGCAGGAATACTTGCTACGGTTCCACATATTACTATGCTTAATTCTAAATCTCTCCTAATGGTATTTAGGTAAACTCCATTTCGATACTCGCTAACGGCTACGGAAATTGAATACATTCCCTGTACATTTGGATTAAAAGAAATTTGCCCTGTTTGTTGATTGAAATTAATACCTGATGCACTTGGAAAAGGATTTGTTGCAGAGTAACCTGTTTGCCAAGTTATTGTGTCATAAGGCGGTGGCGGTGGTGGATTAGGGACACTATTTATATTTGTTCCACCATTTAATGGGTTGCATAAGGAATAAACTAAACTGTCCCCATCTGTATCAGTAGCGCCAAAACTATAAATGAAATTTGTGCCTACACAAATAAAAACAGGTGGTAAACTTGAAAATTGTGGAGAATTGTTACTTGATACAATATTTGATGCGGGAACATGTGTTGTTATAGTTTCACCAGTTGTTCCGGGATATAAAATATTGACGACCGATGTATTTCTACAACATCTTTGATATGTAATATCGTAACCATAAGTAGATGGAGGTAATAATACAGTATCAATATATGTTCCTTTTTGTACACATATACCAGCAGGCGGAATAAAGCAAGGGTCGGGAGGGTTAGCATTAACATAAGAGGTATCATGTAATAAAACCTGTTTATTATAAATTAAATTGCCATTTTCATAAATACCAATTGATGCGGGATTATCATATTCAACAATATCTGCACAGTTTCTAAATACATGCATTGTAATTTCATAACTATTGCCACCTAAAAATCTATATGTAACATCTCCACCTACTATATGTGAAGCATAGCAAGATAAATTAATTGCCAAAAAAGCAAATAAAATATGAACTTGAAATTTCATGTGATAAATATAATAAAGGGGGGCATTAATGCCCCCCTTATTATTTAGTTTCTAATTAATTTATGAGAAACTTTTACATTATCAATTACAAGATTGACAAAATACATTCCTGAGTTTAGATTAGAAATATCTAATTCATATTTATTACTTATGTTATTTCTATTATTTAAACTATTAGAATATACTTTTCTTCCCATCATATCATAACTAATTAATTGAGCATCTGAATCTGTTAAGGCTTCAAATTCAATATTTACTGAAGTTCCGTTTGAAGGGTTTGGATAAAGATTGAAGAAATAATTATTTAATGAATATTGATTAATACCATTTGGGTTGCCACATGAGGCATATTGAGAAATCATAACTGAAATTCCAGAACAGCTCGGTAAACTTTGATTCCCTTGAGTTACGGAATAATTCCCTCCGTCAACTGGAGAACTACTAATTGCAAGTCTTTTTACTGTTGCGATGGTTAATGGCCCAATATTTCCAGTCCAATACATCAAATTTGAAGGGTCAGAATGATGTCTTAAACCAATATAATGTCCAAGTTCATGTAAAGCTGTCCCATAAAAATCACTTTGTCCAGCAGGAACATTAATGTTGGTAGTAGAATCATAAACAAAGACTTTATTAGAATTAAATGTAATATCAGCTTTTTTCATCACATCCGCCAAATTAGTACCACAAATTGAAGATTGTGTACTTGTTAAAGCTACAATATTTGTACCTAAAGCGGTTGGGGAAAACGAAACGTAATTTAAACCGTTAGGAGTTCCAGGAACGTAACCCGTAATTGTGGTATCTGTTCCTAAAATTATATTTACTCCAGTAAAACATTTCCAATCTTTCATCGCTCTAATAAAAATGTTTCTTTTATTTGAACCCACAGGAAAATCAACTGGATTTAATCTTAATGTATATCCACCAGAACCATTTAGATTTCTTAATTCAACTTCAAGTTTTTTATCATCGTTATAAGACCAATTTTGATTTATAGAATAGTATACATTAAATGGTAGACTGGAAGAATTTAAAGCACTAAATGAAGAATCTTCTGCTGCATTTTTTACAAGAAAATTACCTCCCCCAATTGATAAATCAGAAGTCAAAGGGACTGAAATACTATCTACAAAACTTGGCACCTGAACGACAATTTGATTATCTGACCATGATATATAATCTCTTGCGTTTAATTTTACAACTTGTGTACAACATGCATCAGTATTTACAAATTTCACATAGCCATTCCCACGATTTGCACCGAAATCACTACCAGTTATAGTAAGTTGAGTATTAGTTCCTGCTGTTATTGGTTGGTCGAAATCTGTGATTTTCAAATTACATAAAGTGGTACTAAAACCGCCAGTAAAAAGTGAATTATCGTAAGGAACATCATTTAGAGGGTTGGCATTATATGTATTTGTAAAATAAGAGTAAATTGTTGTCAAAGACGTATCTGTAAATTGAATATTTGCATTATTACCACAATTTATAATTTTCATTTTTATATGAATTAATTGAATTGGAGTTGTATTTAATTGTGGTCTATTCTGCAAAATCCGGTGAAGTTGACCACCCCAATCCTATTTGTATGTGTTCAAACCAATCTGGACTTTTAAGCATTTATAATTCGAGACATTTTCATTTTAAAATTAGTTAATTTTTTTGATTGTTGTATGCAGTCGTAAAATTATTTCCAACGGCGGACTTTTGCCTTTGAGGGC
>JBBRAW010000144.1:0-6864 GCA_038206385.1 Bacteroidia bacterium
TGCTGGTTTGATAACATGAATAGAAGCAGCTACTTGTCCAATTTCTAATTCACCTTCGTCGAGATCTCCTTCAAACATTCCTTTTTTTGCACGTGCTCTTCCTAAAATATTTTTTAATTCATCAATAGAAGCGCCATGTAACTCCGCTTCAAGAATATCCTTATAAAATTTATTTTTCATCATTCTAACTGGAGTAAGTTGCTTTAATGTTAATGAGGTATCACCTTCATGACTATTAACAACAAATTGTTTAAAATGTTCGTGCGCTGATGACTCTGGTGAAGTAACAAATCGAGAACCAATTTGAACAGCTTCAGCACCTAATGCAAAACATGCAAGCATTGCCTTTCCACTTCCAATACCTCCTGCAGCAATCAAAGGAATTTCAACAGCATCTCTAATAATCGGAATTAAACATAACGTAGTAGTTTCTTCTCTACCATTATGACCACCTGCTTCAAATCCTTCGGCAACGATTGCATCAACGCCACAATCAGATGATTTTTTTGCAAACTTTGTATTCGCAATTACATGCACAACGGTAATGCCTTTTTCTTTTAAATGTGAAGTCCATGTTGCGGGATTTCCTGCTGAAGTGAATACTACTTTTACTCCTTCATCAATAATTATTTGAATGTGTTCATCAATATTTGGATAGAGTAGTGGAACGTTAACACCAAATGGATTATGAGTTGCTGATTTGCATTTACGAATATGATCTCTCAGCACATCAGGATACATCGAACCTGCGCCAATAAGTCCTAATCCTCCAGCATTACTTACTGCAGAAGCAAGTCGCCATCCGCTGCACCAAATCATCCCTGCTTGAATAATTGGATATTGTATGTTTAATAATTTTGTAATTCTATTTTCCATTTTTTCAATAAACTATTTTTAATTGAAATCTGTACTTTTCATATAACCCCAAACAATTAATCTCGCTTTAATTCGAGCTAAATATTCTCTATTAATAACCCAGCGTGGTGTACCTCCTGGATAGCCATCAGCTTGAAAGCCTATAGCATTCATCCCACAAGTTTTGGCCATCCAAATAGCTCTTTCTAAATGATCTTCCTGACTAACAATTATTGGAGAAAATCCAAAAGTTTTTTTAAATCTTTTAACGGAATCAAAAGTAGTATAACTATGGTTATCTAAAAGGCAATTTTTAGTGGGAACTCCTCTCAAATTTAATGATCTAAGCATGTCTTCTGGTTCATTATATAAATCACCATCACTCATGCCACTCAAAATAAGTTGTAGTTGAGGATGTTTTTTCCAAACTGCTGTTACTGCATCCATTCGACCAATAAATGCGTAATTAGGACGTGAGAAAGCATAATTTTTTCCTGCACCAAGAACTAGAACATGTCCGAAATCTGGAAGTTTATCGACATTAGTGATTATCCTCGACTGTGCATATAGTCTGATATCCATATTGTTAAGAACCACTAAGCCAAAGGCTATCCATAAAACTAAAATTGTAATGAAAACGATACGCATCGGTTGCGAAAGTAATTAATGATTCATTCAAATATATCGTTAACACAAAAACGATTTATATTGATAATTCTCCATCTCAAATTTATTAGAAAATGATTTGTTTAGTCATAAACAACTATTTTTACCGCTCAAACGTTTATTGTTCATTCAATATTCGAGTTCAAAATCCTTAAATGAAAATTATAATTCCAGTTGCGGGTATAGGTAGCAAGCTTCGTCCGCACACCCATACTCAACCTAAAGCTTTAGTCCCCGTTGCAGGTAAACCAATTCTTTCGCACATCGTGGATTATTTGATTACTGGTGGTTATGATGATTTCATTTTTATTATCGGATACCTTGGTGATAAGATTGAAGATTATGTAAAAACAAAGTATCCAAAGTTGAAATCTACTTTTATTGTTCAAGAACCTCGCGAAGGAACTGGACATGCAGTATGGCTTGCTCGCGAAAAAGTAAATGCGGATGATGAGTTATTGATTTTACTTGGAGATACTATTATTGATTTTGATCTTAGTCAGTTGATGGCAATGCCACAATCTGCACTTGGTGTAAAAAAGGTGGAAGATCCACGTCAATTTGGTGTAGCAGAAATTGATGCAAATGGATTCATCATTAAAGTGGATGAGAAGCCCAATATTCCTAAATCAAATCTTGCATTAGTTGGTATTTATCATTTTAGAAATGCTGGTAAATTGATGGATGCTTTGGATCACATCGTGCGTAACGACATTCGTCATAATGGAGAGTTTCATCTTACCTATGGAATTCAACGCATGATTGCAGCAGGTGAAAAGATAAGTACATTTCAAGTGGGGAATTGGTTTGATTGCGGAGGGAAAAGCAATCTTTTAGAAACGAATGCTGTTCTACTTAAACGAAGTAATGATTTAGATAAGAAACAATATAATTTTCCAAACACTATCGTAATTCATCCTGTGAGCATTGCACATAATTGTGCTATTTCTGATTCTATAATTGGACCAAATGTTTCGATAGGGGAAAATACAATTGTTAAACATAGTATAATTCGTGATTCAATAATCGGTTCTTATGCGCAATTAGAAACAGCAATTTTGCATCAGAGCATTGTTGGTAGCGATGCATATTTAAAAGGATTGAGTCAGAGTTTGAATATCGGTGATAGTACAGAAATAGACTTCAGTTAAATAAAAAAATTATTCTTCATAACATTAAGATAAATTACAATGATCGAAAAAGACACAGAAATTTTCAAATTAATTAGTAAAGAATTAAAACGTCAGCGTCATGGCATTGAATTAATAGCTTCCGAAAATTTTGTTAGCAAACAAGTGATGCAAACGATGGGAACTTGTCTTACAAATAAATATGCTGAAGGTCTACCAGGAAAAAGATATTATGGTGGTTGTGAAGTGGTAGATCAGATTGAACAAATTGCAATTGATCGCGCTAAAATTTTATTTGGTGCAACGTGGGCGAATGTTCAACCGCATTCAGGTGCTCAAGCAAATGCTGCGGTGATGCTTGCATTACTAAAGCCAGGAGATAAAATAATGGGATTTGACCTTTCGCATGGTGGGCATTTAACGCATGGTTCACCTGTTAACTTTAGTGGGAAATATTTTCAAACGAGTTTTTATGGTGTTGAAAAAGAAACTGGTGTTATTAATTATGATAAGTTAGAAGCGACAGCAAAAAAAGAAAAGCCAAAATTATTAATTTGTGGTGCATCGGCGTATTCACGTGATTGGGATTATAAAAGATTGCGTGCTATTGCTGATAAAGTAGGTGCATTTTTATTAGCTGATATTGCTCATCCCGCAGGATTAATTGCCAAAGGAATTTTAAATGATCCTATTCCTCATTGCCATGTGATAACAACAACTACTCATAAAACATTACGCGGACCACGAGGCGGATTAATCATGATGGGAAAAGATTTTGAAAACACATTTGGATTATTAACACCGAAAGGAGAAAAGCGTATGATGACATCCTTAATGGACTCTGCTGTTTTTCCTGGTACACAAGGTGGACCATTGGAACATGTAATTGCATCGAAAGCGATTGCATTTGGTGAAGCACTTACTGATGATTTTATGAAATACACCATTCAAGTTGTGAAGAATGCAAAGGTGATGTCGGAAGCATTTATGGAAAAGGGATATAAAATAATTTCTGATGGAACCGATAATCACATGATGTTGATTGATCTTCGCAATAAAGGAATATCTGGTAAAGTGGCCGAAAATGCTTTAGTGAAAGCTGATATTACGATCAATAAAAATATGGTACCATTTGATGATAAAAGTCCATTTGTAACATCAGGAATTCGAATTGGAACACCAGCTATGACTAGCCGAGGTTTTAAAGAATCTCAAATGAAAAAAGTAGTTAACCTGATCGATAAAGTGTTGATGAAACCAGAAGATGAAAAAGTGATTTCGAAAGTGAAAGACGAAGTGAATAGCATGATGGAGAAATATCCATTGTATTAATTTGTACAATAGTTCTGGAAAAATTTCGTTAATGCCCCAAAATAGATTTTATGTTTACAATTCAACGATTAATAGTTTTTCTACTTTTTTTTTCCATAGCTAGCAATTCTTATGCGCAGCTAGGAGGTAAAAGCACCTTTCAATTTTTGAATTTAGTTTCTTCAGCTCGTCCTGCTGCATTGGGTGGGAATGCAATTGCTACTCGTGCAGATGATGTAACATTGGTTTGGCAAAATCCTTCGCAGTTGCAATATTCGATGGACAAACAACTTGCATTAAGTTATGTTGGTTACGTTGCAGACATTAAATTTGGTGATGTTGCTTATGCTTATTCATTGGGAAAACTAGGTATGTATGCTACCACTTTTCATTTCGTAAATTATGGTTCATTTGATCGTACGGATGAAACAAGTACTGTAATTGGTTCCTATAAATCTGGTGAGTATGCACTTGCATTAAGTTGGAGTAAGGCGCTTGATAGTTCACTTTTTATTGGTGCAAGTTTTAAAGGAATTCTTTCTGATCTTGGTGATTATACATCTAATGGTGTCGCTGCTGATATCGGTTTAACATGGACTAATTCTGATAAATTAGTTTGTGCTACATTGGTTGCGAAAAATATTGGAACGCAATTAAAAAAGTATGTTGATGGAGATCGTGAACCACTTCCTTTTGAAATTCAAGCAGGTATTTCTACACAATTAAAGAATGCACCATTTCGCTTTTCCTTGATTGGCCAACAACTTCAAAAGTTTGATTTAACATATCAAGATCCACTAAAAAGTGGCGTTGATCCATTGACAGGAGAAACTAAATCTGAAGATATAAGCTTTACAAAAAAACTCGTAAGACATATAATCGTAAACGTTGAAATATTATTTACGAAAAACTTTAACGTTCGTTTAGGTTATAATTTTCTAAGAAGAAATGAACTTGGTTTTCCAGATAAGAAAGGATTGTCGGGTATTACTGGAGGGTTTGGATTTAAAGTAAATAAATTCAATTTAAGTTATGCAAGATCAGTTTTTAATACTGCTGGCGGAAGTAATCATTTTACAATCACTACAAGTTTAAGTAGTTTTAAAAAGCAGAAAAATTAATTTTTAATTGCCTTTGTTTTTGATAAAAGAAATTATTGAGAATAATCCAATTCCTAACAACATTCCACAACTAATTAGCAAAATTATTTGAAAATTTTTAACTTGTTCTGAACCTTGACTTCTAGTAAAATTTAAGAATGCAATTGAGCTGAAAATAATTGTTAATCCAGCTAAACGCAATGGGTTTTTATTTGTCATTTTTATGTGTATTAACTAATGTCTTTTTAAAATTCTTCCAACTTCACGTTTAGCTTCATTCTCTTTCATGCTTTCACGTTTGTCGTATAATTTTTTACCGCGTGCTATTCCTATTTCCACTTTTGCATAATTGCGATCACCAATATAAAGTCGAGTTGGAATTACTGTTGTCCCTTTCTCTTTTATTTTTGAACGAATTTTTAGCAACTCCTTTTTATTTAATAAGAGTTTACGATCTCGTCGTGGTGGATGATTCGCATACGATCCATTATCATAAGGACTGATATGCATATTCTTTATCCACAGCTCATCATCTTTAAAAAAGCAAAAAGCATCTGTAAGGTTGGCTTTTCCTTCACGAATAGCTTTAATTTCGGTACCTGTTAAAATAATTCCAGCTTCCCACGTACTATCAATAAAATAATTGAAAGTAGCTCGCTTATTAGAAATGTTAATTACTGGTTGCGCCGACATGATGCTGCAAAACTAATGAAAGCAAAGCATAGATGAGTTGATTTTATTTGACATGATTTATTATCGAACAATAAATACAGGAATTTTCACTTTATGACGTACGGCATCGATGGTTGCCCCAAATATTACATCCTTAATTACTTTATGGCCGTGAGCTCCCATAATTAATAAATCAGCTTGAAAATTATTTACCATCTCAGGTAATACTTTTTTAGGACTGCCGTATCCAATTTCAATTTCACTTTTGTATCCTAATGAAATTAAATTTTTCTGGTAATACAATAAATTTTCTTGATCTACTTGACTTTCATAATCCATCGTATCGTTACCAAGAAAAAAGGCACCAGCGGTTTCTGTTACATGCATCAATAAATAATTAGCATTTTTTCCACCTTGAGTAAGTGCATTCTTGATAACCAATTCATCCTTTTCAGAGAAATCTAGAGCTACTGCAATTCGATGATAAGACTTCAATTCCAAATTTGCAATCTGTTGAAATTTGCCATGTGGAATTGGGGTAATTCTAGAGGCAACTATATTAAAATAGGGGAATAATGAAATGTAAATTAACATGATACAACTAATTAAAATTACTGGAATTACTAAATATATTATCCATGCATTAGATGCAGCAGCTGATGTCCAAATGATGATTTGTTGATATACTAATTTAACATTCAAACTAACAATTACCAGTGCACATAACCATGCTAAAATTTTTACATAAGTAGGAATCACAAACTCACCCATCTTAGCTTTATCACTCACAAAATGGATCAATGGAATTACTGCAAATCCTAATTGTAAGCTTAAAATTACTTGACTTAATATCAATAAACTTCCTATTGCTTGTTCACCCAAATAATAAATCACAAGCATGGCTGGAATGATGGCAAATGAACGTGTAATAATTCTTCGTAGCCAAGGTGCGATACGTAAATTTAAATATCCTTCCATAATAATCTGTCCAGCTAAAGTGCCTGTTATCGTAGAACTTTGTCCGGAACATAAAAGTGCAATTGCAAATAAAGCAGGAGCCAATTTCGATCCTAATAATGGTTCTAATAAACGATGTGCATCCATGATATCCGCAACCCCAAACAATCCAT
>JBBRAW010000145.1:0-6630 GCA_038206385.1 Bacteroidia bacterium
AGATAGAGTCAGGGATATATCTCAAGTTTACAACAACATTCGTTATCCATTACATGATTATATTTTACGTTTTACAAAGGCAGTAATGTTATACAATCAACTTAGTGATGTTAAGTTAGATGAGGAATACAAAATTTGGTACTTCGTTAGAAATTCCAGTGAAAAACAGATTGGGATGATGAAGGAAATGAAGGAAGATCAATTAACAAAATCAACCAATACTTTGGAAGATGTGATTTTAATTTTTACTAAATATAATCAAATTCGGTTAAATAGAAATAAAACAGCAACAGATATCAAGGAAAAAATTTTCTTAGGTGATATCGATTTTGTTAAAGAAACAAATAATTATTTCAATGTTTCAAAAAATGAAGATGATTTGCAAAATAGTACTCAAATTAATCAAAAGAAAAAGAATATTAATAATAATCAAAAGAAAAAACAACAGAATTACAATAACAAAGACAAAGTGGTGGCAAAAGTTAATGCTGAAGGTAAAGTTTATTGTTGTTTTAAATGTCACAAGCAAACACAAGATTTAAATAATCATAATCAAAAGAACTGCCGGTCTCCAAAGTGTACTAAAGGACCAGCAACTTGTGATCAATGTAAAGATTCATCTGAATTTTTTGCCAAAAATAAAAAACCGGAGTTTTTTAAAAATAAAAAAATGGATGAAGATATACAACCCAATGTATATGCTTCAAAAACTAACTTCGTTAATCAGGTAAATCTTTCTGAAAATGCTACTAATTTCACTGCAGTCTTGGATTCTGGTTCAAATGCAGGAGGTTTCAATAACTTAGATTTTTTTAGTAGTGATTTTATATTAGAAGACTCACATACATTCAATGCTACCGGTTCCAGTTACATGCAGGGAAGTGGTCCAGCATATTGTAAAATGGTTTTAGACAATGAAGAGCAGATTATTATTAAAATTTCAGAAAGCCGTTATTCAAAAGATTACAGAGTTAATCTTATACCAACTTACAACATAAACCAGGATAATCGTAACCTAGCAGTGTTTACTCCTCAGTTTGGTAAAAACGGAAAGATTGCTTCTTCAATTATATTTAAAGATATTCCACAACAAAAGGAAGTAGGATTTGTTAATGTGGATCAAAATCAATTGTTTCAGGTAAAGATAATGCCATTATCTGATAAAGAATGGTTATTAGTTGACGAGAAAAGATTCTGTATTGGTCAACAAAATTTTAACAAAATTCCAAAGATTGAAAAAACAATTTCAATAACTGATTTAAATTATCGCTTTATTATGCCGGGGTTGAACAAAGTAAAATTAATTAAAAAAAAATATGAAACTTTAGGTTATACTGTTGTAGGTTCTAACAACGAAATTCCGGATGTACAACAATTGATAAAAGATGTTGCACATAATAAAGAATCACCTTATCCGCTTTTGGATCATTTACGAAACGAAGGTTTAGTCTTACCCACTCAACGGTTATTTCAGGATAATAGTGGCCGACGTCAAACAAAAGCAATTCACACCAATTACAGTTATAGTAGTATGATAGTTGATTCAGCCAGCAATTTCTGGTTTCACCAAGGTTTAAAGGATAAGACTGGTGCAAGGGATCATTTGGTAGAGGTATGTGAATATTTTCACAATCAGTTTGGGAATTATCCCAAAATGATATGTACCGACACTTCTGGAGAAGTAAATATGGCTTCAGTTTTCATAGATTGGAGCAAATCTAAAGGTATCATTTTAGGTGGAAGTCCTCCTCAAGCTCATCAAGCTAATGGCAGAGCTGAAAAAGCATTACAAGATTTGGAGATATTAATCATTAAATTACTGTTGCAATCTGGCTTACCAAAAACGATTTGGAATTATGCTGCTGATTACGCTACTTACATTCATAATCTCACTCCAAATTTTTCTACAAAAGATAATAAAGCTCCTTACGAAGTTTTAGAAGGTTGCATTCTTCAGGACGATCTTCAGTTTTTATATCCGTTTGGATGTAAAGTTATTCATCACCTACCAAAGGAAAAACAACGCAAGTTGGAACCCAAAGGTCTTTTAGGTGTATTAATAGGTATTAACGAACGTAAACAGGCTTGGTTAGTCTACTCGGAAAGAAAAGTTTACACCACAAGGAACGTAAAATTTTATTCAACTATTTTTCCTTTCCAAAATTTAGATTCTTTCAAGAAAGATGATTCAATTTCAGCCAATTTGGATCGAGTAACTGCTACTAACCAGGACTTAAACATTCCACCAAAACCACCAGATCCATTAGACTCTGATACCAGTGATTCAGAAGATTCCTTAGTAGAAGATTCCAATTTACAATCAGATCATAGTCCAGCCAATGATCAGATTGGGGGCGATGATGTGGAATCCGCTTCTAGTATTGAGGATGCAGATAGTGACAATAGTTTTGAAGAATTTTATTCTATTGACGAAGAAGTAATTGTACCGGATCTGGGGATTAATTACGAACAAACAGCGCAGTCAGAAGTGGGAACTGACACCAATTCAGTAGTTTTGGAAACTACAACTAATCCAAATACCCACATCAATTCGGTAAATAATGTAGTTGAAAATAATAATACTACACCACAAAATTTAAATTTAGGTTCTTCCAATATTACTCCTGTATCAAATCGAACAAGAGAACATTTACTAAAAATACCAAAAAGAACTAGGAAAATTATAAAAGAATTACCACGCAAATTATTAGATTTTACATCAGTAAATTCACCAACTTCATCTACTCAACAACCCGCAACTAGGAGATCGAGTAGAATCAAAGAAAATGAAAAAATTTTAAAACCAACTTACAATTTCTATAATTTAAAGAATTATCCATTACAAATATTTAGACATTCAAAAATGCCCGATCATAAGTTTCAACATTATAATAAAATGGCTGATGCAAATGATAAAGTAATGGAGTCGATTGAACCAATAATTAGGGAGAAAATACCAAGGTCTGCTAAAGAAGCACTTCAGATGGGAGGTGAATGGGCAGAAGTTCTCCATATGGAATATTACGACATAGAAGATGCAGGCTGCACCAAAATAGTCGATATACCAGAAGGTGCAGAGCTATTGGACACATTAATGGTCTTTACTGTCAAAAGCGACGGTAGAAAACGTGCAAGATTATGCATAAGAGGTGACCAAGAAAAGAATTTCGATGTTGAAGCATACGGAAGTGTGATTAACAAGTTAAGTTTAAAAGTAGCTTTGGTCAATGCTGCTATCAACAAGTATGATATTAAAGGTTATGATGTGAAATTAGCATTCTTATATTCCGACATACCTGCAGATCGAAAACCAGTTTATGTAAGATTTCCACCAGGTTACAAAAATAGATTTGGGGAAGACTTAACTGGTAAATGTTTTTTACTTTTAAAATATATATATGGTTTAGATGATGCTTTCCGAGCCTGGGATCAGTTACATGCCAAAGTTTTGCTATCTTTAGGATTCAAACGGTCTTTGGTAGATTTTCAGTATTTTTATCGAATTGAGCCTGACGGTTCTCGGACAGAAATATTGGTTCATGTTGATGATGGTTCCATAACTGGTCTTTTAAAAACAATCGACGAAGTCCTGCGGCAGCTCGAAAAACATTTCAAATTAAGAATCGAACATACTTTAGAAAGATATTTAGGTTGGGAGATACTTTATAATAAACAACAACAGTATATAATTATAACAATCTACGAATATATTAACAAACTTCATGATGAATTTTTACCAAATTGGATTCCAAATGTTAATAAAAATTTAATTCCGATGTTAGCACACATTAAATATTTGCAGATTTTTCATGAAGGTAAACAAGTTGATATAAAAACAATTAGAAGTTATCAAAAAATTTTGGGTAGCTTAAATTACCTTACAACAATCAGACCAGATGTAAACTTTGCAGTAAATTATTTTAGTCAATTTGTCACGAATCCACAAGTTGCACATTTTGAAGGGTGTTTAAATATCTTAAAATATTTAATAAACACAAAATTTTTAGGTTTAAAACTAGGTCGTTTAGCTGACAACCAAATAGAAGCATACTCAGATGCATCATATCAAATGGAAACGAAAAATAGGTCAAGAGCAGGTGGACTTGTTTATTATTACGGATCGTTGGTTGGACATTTTAGCAAAATTTTAAAACGACCATGCTTGAGCTCCATGGAGGCCGAGTATTGCACTATGACTGAAGTTGCTAAAACAGTGCTTTATATCCAAAACATATTAGAATCAGTGGAACTCAAAGTAGATTATCCTAGTACCGTTAGTTGCGATAACCAAGCAGCACTATATTTAACTTATTCAACAAAATTTCATGATAGAAGTAAACATATTGCTGGTAGATATCATGCCATTAGATTTTGGATTGAAGAAGGTAGTTTAAAGTTTGAATTTGTTGGAACTTTGGATCAAATAGCTGATATTTTAACCAAACCACTCACCAATGTTACATTCCACAAATTCGTAAGAATGATGAACATGGTTCTCGTGAAATGAGAAGCTCATGTTATCATTCGGGAGGTGTGTTTTAAATACACGAATTTATTATTTTTATTTGAAATTTTATTTTATTTTATTTAAATTTTATTTTATTTAAATTTTATTTTATTTTATTTCATTTACATTTTATTTTATTTTAATTAATTTTATGTTAATTATTGTATTTTAATTTATTATCTTTATATTTTGATTTAATTTAATTTAAATTGATATATAATTTTAATATTTTATTTTATGATTTTAATATTTTATTATCATATTAAAAATTTATTAATTTTTAATAATTTATATATATTATATATATTATTTATTTTAAATAATATTTTTTATTTTATTTTTTATAAGTTTTATTTATTTTATGTATAATTAATAAGTACTGTCTTAGATCGGTCTTATTAAATTTTATTGTATTTTATTTTATTTTTATAAGTGTTTATTTGTACCGGCACAGACGTTAGTAAAAAACGTGTGTGGTGCCAGTATGACGTTTTTTATTTTATTTTTTTATTTTTTTCCGTGATTCAAAAAAACCCTAGAAAATAATTAATAAAAAGACGTGAAATAGGGTTTATTAACTTTATTAGTGATCGGTGTTATCTTTTTATTATAGAACCCTGACGGTTTAAGAGTTCTTAAGTGAATAATATTTTTTAATTATATTTTTCTTATTTTTTAAGAAATTTACATATTAAAAAAGTTTATTATTATTCATTTATTATTTTACTTTATATTTTAATCTTTATAATTATTAATTATCATTAATCTTTTATAAAATTAAATTTATAAAATTACTAGCCTTTAACAACAAGGGGTAATACAAGTTTAGGACAAGTTCAGGATAGTATATTTCTTCAGATCTAGTTAGTGAATACCTGAAAGCTAGCCAGATCTTTACAGGTTAACAGCCGAACTATTTCGGTTTCAAGATTTAATTTAAGTTATTAGTTCTCGACAAACTCTACTTGATATGTCGGCTAATAAGCAGCAATGGATAGCTGCAAAGTCCAAAGAAAAACAACTTTGGAGAGAAGCTTCACCTGAAATTCTCGGTGAATGGATCAACCTTCTTAAGGTTGATTGTCTTTCTTTGTCAGCAGATGGCTATACAACATTCGAGTATATCCAAGGTTTAATTACTCATCAACCACAATATACATTGGCAATTAATTCAGAACAAAAACCAGTGAAGACTAAAAATCCACAATATGATGAAGTGAAAAGTTACCAATCCGCGGCACAAGGAATCATGGCCAGAAGATGTAATCTTACATCTTTTCAAGAGTTTTTTGATATGGCAGATGTTGTTCAAAATACACCAAAGTTATATACTTTAATAGTGAATTCAGTAATATCGCAAAATTGTATTCACATAGATGATTTAAAAGATAGAGTCAGGGACATATCTCAAGTTTACAACAACATTCGTTATCCTTTACATGATTATATTCTACGCTTTACAAAGGCAGTAATGTTATTCAATCAATTGAGTGATGTTAAATTAGATGAAGAATATAAAATTCGGTACTTCATCAGAAATTCAAGTGAAAAACAATTCGGTATGATGAAGGAAATGAAGGAAGATCAATTAACAAAATCAACCAATACTTTGGAAGATGTGATTTTAATTTTTACTAAATATAATCAAATACGATTAAATAGAAATAAAACAGCAACAGATATCAAAGAAAAAATTTTCGTAGGTGATATCGATTTTGTTAAAGAAACAAATAATTATTTCAATGTTTCAAAAAATGAAGATGATTTAAATAATAGTACTCAAATTATTCAAAAGAAAAAGAATAATAATAATAATCAAAAGAAAAAACAACAGAATTACAATAACAAAGACAAAGTGGTGGCAAAAGTTAATGCCGAAGGTAAAGTTTATTGTTGTTTTAAATGTCACAAGCAAACACAAGATTTAAATACTCATAATCAAAAGAACTGCCGGTCTCCAAAGTGTACTAAAGGACCAGCAAATTTTGATCAATGTAAAGATTCATCTGAATTTTTTGCCAAAAATAAAAAACCGGAGTTTTTTAAAAATAAAAAAATGGATGAAGATATACAACCCAATGTATATGCTTCAAAAACTAACTTCGTTAATCAGGTAAATCTTT
>JBBRAW010000146.1:0-6576 GCA_038206385.1 Bacteroidia bacterium
TTTATTGATGAGCCTAAACTTACACCAAACGAATTATTAATTGTTATATTATAAAAGGTGGTTGTAGATGAACCTGATAGCCAAATACCTTCAAATCCTTGTAAGATAACATTTGATGTTCTAGGTACGAAAGTACCGTTGTTATTTAACGTATTAATACCATCAAAATTATCTACTAATGTCATGTTTTTTGAATCACCAGCAATACCTGCAATTGAACGAATATCAAATGTTTTATTTACATCGATTAATAAACTATTTAATTCAAAATCAGCAGTAGAATTATTTGATGTACTCAAAGTAATTGCTGCTGCGGGTGAGCCAGTAACTATAAAATTTGGTTGTATTACACCAGGATAAGGAACAAAATTAAAAATTGAACCATTTGCAGTGCTTGCATTTCCAAATGATACTATTCCCACTGATGCATTCACAGTACCATTTGTACCACAAATATTAAAATCAGCTCTAGCACTTCCGCCTAAAGTTGGTTTCTGAAGAGTAATTGTACCAGTTGTCATTAAGAAAGAACTTCCTATTACATCATTAACATTAAAAACTTCGTATGAGGTTCCAGTAGTACCAGAATTTAAAAGTAAACTACCGCCACTTAAATCAACAGAAAATGGAGAACTAGGAGTACTTGAACTGTAAGTGATTCCACCATAAACTTCCATCGAACCGCTAGAAATATTTAATGAAGGAATTGTTAATCCATTTTGCTCATAGCGCAATCCTTGCAAACCTGCTATTGATCCTACTCGAACTATTCCACCATTCACAATAATTTTTCCCTGCAAAAAAGTATAATTACTTGTTGGTGAAAAGTGCATAATTCCAAGTGGAACTTTAATTATTGCATCTTTTGAAATCGTAAAATTTGTTAAAGATGGATTTACTAAATAAGTTCCTAAATTATTATGAATATAAGTTCCATAACTAACAACTAATTGACGAATTGCATTTTCGAAAGCATTAGTTTGCACATCCAAATAATAGCTTGTTGCTGTACCTTTAAAC
This sequence comes from Bacteroidia bacterium, assembly GCA_038206385.1. Taxonomy (GTDB): domain Bacteria; phylum Bacteroidota; class Bacteroidia; order AKYH767-A; family OLB10; genus JANXSD01. Next base: position 1,021 of record JBBRAW010000146.1, read on the forward strand.
AACGTTACTCTATTTAAATTAAATGTTCCCGTTCCAGAAATAATTGAATTAATTTTAGAGTTGAATGTTAAATTTACAAAATCATTAGGATCAGAATATAAGTCAAGTATTCCATTGTTAACAATACTACCACTAATAAATAATGAATGCGTTCTTGATGCATTTCCTAAATAACCAAATCGCCCACCATTATTAATGGTAAGTGAACCTGCTATTGTCATATTAAAAGATAGAAATGGTGAAAACTCTATATTTCCTGATGTGCCTTGCCCTACAGTAACGCTTGCAGAAACGGCATTCATATTCATGTAAACGGTATATCCATCTCCAACAAAAACAACATCACCCTTTTTAGGAAAGGTACCTGTATTCGTTGCGTTACCGTAAGTAACGGTTGACCATGTTAAAGGGTCGTTCCATAATCCTCCATTTGTTTTAGAATAGTATGTTACTGCAAAACTTTGCACCCAGCAAGCTAGGGAAAAAATTAAGGTAAGCGTAATTACTTTTCGAAATGGCACTAAGAAATTGCTCATAGCACATTAAATTAAACTGTAGTTGGTGAATCAAATATGCTATCATCTAAAAATAAAAAGGAGGTATTTTAAAAACGATCTTACAATTGTAAGATTTTAATTGAATTTAGATAATTTCAAAATTGCATTTCGATATTCAATACTATTTGATTAATCATAAAAATTTTACTTCTTAATCACTAACAAATATCGATTATAAGTGGAAGGCAAATAATGATAAAAATTAAAAACCTTACACAAAAAATGCAAGGTTTTTTTCTTAAATTAGATTCGCCATTATTCTATAACTACTATTTTTTGATCTACAAGTAAATTGTTATTGGAAATTCTAACTAAATAATTTCCAGGAAGTGAGGGTAGTCCCAATGGTATTTGACTATTAGAATTCAATTCCAAATACTTTACTAGAACAACATTGCCTTTAACATCTAAAATTTGTATTTTATATGTTCCTTTTGTTAGATCATTTTGAAGTAACTTAATCTCATCACTATGCCCAGGATTTGGAGCGAAGGTGAAATCAGAAGACTTAATTTCATTAACAACTTGAATAGTTGAGTATTCAAATTTACCATCGAAATCAATTTGTTTTAACTTATAATAAACTTTTGAATTGCATAAATCTGGGTCATAAAAACTATAATTTCTTATTTTATTTGAATTACCATTTGCTTTACATTCACCAATATAGTTGAATTCAGAACCATTAATACTCTTTTGAATTTCGAATCGATCAGCATTTTTCTCACTCGCTGTTGCCCAATATAATGCAATTTTATTCTGTTCGCTTTTTGCTATAAAGGAAATTAATTTAACTGGCAATACATTCGATCCGCCAAATGCATTTCCGAAGGTAAAAATATTACTTGGGCTATTAAACGAGGAAGAGGTAATTATTCCAGTTGAATTGTTAGTTCCTACACCACCAGCATCAACCCAATTAGAGGTTCCATCATCTCTTGCAATTCTCAAATACTGATAGTCAGTCACGCCATCATCCACATCATAATTAAGAGAGATGGAAGCAGAAACAAAATTAGAAGGACCACTTCTGTTTACTTGAAAATACCTTACGCTTGAAACTTTATCGATACCTGTAGGCAATGAATAATTTAAATTTCGAGGGTTGCTATTAAACATTTCACCTGAATACGTCACCGCAGACGCTGTACTGTGTGTAACATCCATTGACATCAACCTATACGAACCATCTTTACCAATAGGAAAGTAGATTGTTTGTGGTAAGGTTGATGTCACTGTTTGAATGAATGGACCTTCAACATAAGATGTAGAAGATCCAACATCACAATTAGCGCCTGCAAGTAACGAAACAGGACTTGAGTTGGTTGTGAATAGAACGCCATTTGTTAACGATAAATATCCGCTAATGTCAACTTCTTGAGCTAACGAAATTCCAAAAGAATTATTAATAGTTAAATCATAAAGTGTTTGAATTTCCGAACCTGAAATTTGTTGAGCTTCACTTCCTTGAAATATCAATTGTGAAGACCGAGCAATCAAAGTACCATCACAATATAATGCATTTATTCCATCAATATTTCCAGTTAATATTAAAGAGCGTGAATCACCAGTTGTTCCTGACACTGATCGCAAATCGAAAGATTTGTTTTGATCAATGTATAAACTTAAAGCTTTCATATTAGCAGTTGAATTAGCCGCAGGGCATAAAACAATATTTGCAGCATTCGATCCAGTAACTTTTATATTTGGCAATGTTACCGATGAAAAAGGAGTAAGAGTAAAAATTGAACCTGAGGTAGTATTGTTATTACCAAACGCCACGATACCTCCACCAGAAGAAACAGTTCCATTTGTTCCGCAAACAACAAAATCACTTATTGAATTACCAGAAATATTAGGAGCTTCGATTGTTATTAATCCATCATTCATTACAAAAGCACTTCCTAAAACATCGTTTATAAACAAAGGTGAATTTGAAGATTTAGTGCTTCCTGAATTTAGCAATAAAATTCCGCCACTCATGTTAAAGTTTAATGGATCAGTTGAAGCTCCTGACTTATAAAATATGCTTCCATAAACTTCCATTGTTCCTGATTGAATATCTAACTTAGGAATAAATGCACCAATTTTATCATAACGTAATCCAGTAACTCCAGCGGTTGAACCAACTTTTAATGTTCCTCCATTTACGATGATTGTACCACTCAATGTTGTTTCATCTTGATTCGGTGATAAATTAACATTGCCTTGCGTTATTTTAAAGATAGCGTCACTACCAATTGTAAACCCAGAAATCGCGCTGCTGTTTACATTGAATGTTCCACTATTATTATGATTATAAGTTCCATAATTTATTATAAAATCACGAATTGCATTTTCAAATCCTGAAGATTGTACATCAGCATAAAATGATGTTGAAGATGTTTTTGTGAGAGTTACCGTATTCAAATCAAATGTACCTAATCCACTAACTGTACTATTTACATTTCTATTAAAAACGAGATTTACAACATCATCGGCATCGGCATATAAATCAAGTGTACCTGAATTACTAAGATTTGTTCCAATATTCAATGTATGAGTTCTGCTACTATTACCATTATACCAAAGTTTACCACCACTATTTATTGTTAACGCATTTAAAATGGAGAATGAATAATTTCCAGCTTCCGCAAATTCAACTAAACCAGAAGAACCTTGTCCGATGTTAATTGTACCAACTGATAAAGTAGCATTAATATAAATAGTATAACCATCACCAATGTTAGCAATATCGGTTGACTTAGGATAAGTACCTGTATTAGTTGATTGACCATATCCAGTAGTTGACCAACCATTTGCATCATTCCAATTTGCGCCTGAAGTTTTGCTATAATAGGTTGTTGCAAACAAATTAGAGCTAAAAATACTCAACAGAAGAATTAAATTTAATTGCTTAAAAATAGTAAATTTTGATTTCATTTTAAACTTATTTTAGACTTGGTATTTTTCATAAAGCATACCAAATCAAAAAAAAGTTTATTAAAAATGATGCTACATCTTGCAATCACATTTATCGTTATAATAAAAATCTAAAATAAAAAATGCACTCTTAAAAACAATTGATGGCTGCCCAAAAGGGCAACCATCAATCATTAAAAAGAATATTTTTATTAAAGAACCTTACAAAGTTGATAAGCGATCTAATGTAATTTGAATAAGTTTATGCATTGATTCTTCAGCATTGGAAGAATATTTTTGTGAAATACGATTTGCTACAATTACATTTACTGCACAACAATGATGTCCTAATAATTTTGCTAAACCATACATCGCACCTGTTTCCATTTCAAAATTAGTAATTCGATTATCTTGATGTTTGAATCCACTTAATTTATCAATCAAATCCATCCGTGAAGGTTGTAATCTCAATTGACGCATTTGTGGAGCATAAAATCCAGAACAAGACGCAGTAATTCCTTTGTGCATATCTGGTGAAAGCAGTGTTAAAAGTTTATTGGAAGCTCTTGCTAGATATGATTGTGGGAAAATTCCTTGATTTGGAAAATGATTTCTAAAAGATTGAATAATATCGTTCTCTTCTTTATCGTTCTCAAGGTGATAGAAATTTAATAAGCCATCTAAACCTAAGCCAAATGACGAGCAAACGAAAGAATCGACTGGAATTTCTGCTTGAAGCGAGCCTGAAGTACCAATTCTTATCAAGTTTAAAGGCGTAAGATTTTCTTTTATCGTTCGCGTTTTGAGGTCGATATTTACAAGAGCATCTAATTCGTTATAAACAATATCGATATTATCCGTTCCAATACCTGTTGAAAGGACAGTAATACGCCTACCTTTGTAAACTCCGGTATGAGTAACAAACTCACGTTTTTGCTTTCGCACTTCAATGGTTTCGAAGTAATTACTAACCATTTGTACTCTATCAGGATCACCAACATTGATGATAATATCACTGATTTCTTCAGGTAAAAGATTGAGATGATAAACACTCCCATCTTTATTTAATATTAATTCGGATTCAGGTATATGAGTCATATCTTTAAATGAAATATTTTTACCAAAGAAAAAAAAATAAGTAATACAAAGCGATGAATTCAGCACAACATCATATAATTGTCCCAACCGACTTCAGCGAACAATCGAAAATTGCCCTTACCCAATCTTATAATTTAGCTCGATTTACTGGTTCTATCATTACCTTAGTACATGTTATCGATGAAGATTTATTTACCTCTATGATACACCTTTTCACAGACAAGGAAAATCAAGAGGAGCTTTTGAGATTAGGGATTCAAACCAAATTAGATGAATTGGCTAAAGAAGCAACAATTAAATCAGGACTTATTATCAATACCAGAATCGAAAAAGGAAAGATTTATGAACAAATTGTAGCTGTAGCAGAAGAATTTAACGCTACATTTATAGTGATGAGTACTTCAGGACCTACCACATTGCGCAAGAAATTTATCGGTTCCAATGCTGAAAGGGTGATCAAAGATGCTCCTTGTCCAGTGATCTCCATAAAAGGAAAAGAGCATAAGACAGGGTGCAATACAATCGTTTTCCCTCTTGATTTGTCGAAAGAGACAAAAGAAAAAGTTAATAAGTGTATCGAAATTGCTCAATTTTTCAAGTCAATTGTTAAGGTCATGACGGTTACAGATACTACCGATGAATTTTTAATAAATAAATTAGAAAGGCAGATGGAACAAGTGATTGATTTTATAAGTTCACACGAAATAATTTGCACTGGAGAATTTGTCGATAGCAAAGACATTTCAGATGGTGTATTAAATTATGCTGAAAAAGTAAAAGCGGACTTAATCATCATCATGACTCAACAAGAATTAGATTGGACACTTCATTTTATTGGCAATGAATCGCAACAAATCATAAATAATTCCGAAATTCCCGTTTGTAGTATCCGACCCATACATAGAAAAGATACCTTAGAGTTTGTAATCTAAATCACCTGACCTTAAAAAACATCAGTTATGCAAAAGACCTTCCACATTAAGAAGATTCTGATCCCCTT
>JBBRAW010000147.1:0-6418 GCA_038206385.1 Bacteroidia bacterium
CAATGCAAAAAACAATGCAATGAAAATAGCCACAACCCTATTTATTTTTTTTGATGTCAAAAAATTCACAATTGGATTTATTAAAATTGCAAAAACAAAAGAATATATTATCGGTAAAATAATATCTTGAGATATATACAAAACATAAATTGTCCCAATTAATCCTATTAAAATTTGAGAATATTTTAAGTAATAAGGCAAATTTGATTCTTTTTCAATCATAAGTTTGTACAATACAATTATTAATAAAATTGATTTCTTTTCTAAATAAACTAATTTATAATAATTTTTCCTGACTTATATCCAGATTCGGTTTTAAATTCATAAATATAAACTGCACTTCTAATCAATTTAAGTTTACTTGTTTTACCACTGATAATTGATTCGAATTTTACTTCACTTCCTTTTAAATCAAAGATTGATAGTTTACCATCCCTATTGCTCAAATTAGAAAAAGATATTTCGCCATTTGATGGATTTGGGTAAACTTGTAATATCGGAGGATTTTCATTTGCTAATGTATTTAATCCTGTAACGCTAGAATTAATTTCAAATCCCCCTAAATTTATTGTAAAAGGAGTAGCAGAATTAATCAATAAATTCATTGCCACAATTGTATCGTTACTTCCAATTCCAACTACAGAGCTTAAGAGGTTTTCCCATGTGCCATTTCCAATAGGATGAAAATAAATGTTTGTAAATGTAGCGTTGCTTTTTTGCAATTGAATACCAATAGAATCAATTGCTGTTGAAGACTTGAAAGCTAATTTACCTATTACTCCACTGGTTTGTGCAACAATCTCAGTAGAATAAAGTGGAATAGTAAAAAAACCAGTCGAAGTTGTAGAAGTTAAAATAATGGATGAACCTCCATTATACGCATCATTAAAATCATAATCAATGTTAATTCCCGAATTGTAGAATGTCCATGTAGGAAGAATTGATTGATGCGACATATTGTGCCATGAACCTGAACTTAAAACATTACCATTTGAATAATAATTTAGTCCATGTCCAGTATTAAAATCTGTGCTAAATGGTAATGACGTAATTGTCGTTCTTGCTGCAATATAATTTCCAATACCTTTCCAAGCATTATCAATTGCAAAAGGAGTTTCATCATTTCCCGAAAATATTTTTCTTTCCGTTGCATAAAAGCTGGCATAATCAGCTGGATCATTATTAAAAGTAGAAAAACCACCGTAATTAAATGTGAAATTTGTTGCAAAAAGTGCTATGGATGTTTTGGCAACTCCACCTGGAAATATTTTATCAATCCAAGTATAATTAGAGAATGCTGGTTGTGCCGTTCTATTAGGCCACATATCAGCGCCTGTATAAACGTCGAAGGGACTACGCGCTAAACCTAAAGCATAGGTATTTGAGCTGGCAACAGTCGTTGCTTGACTCCAACTATAATTAGTGAATAATCCAGTGGAGTGTTGAAAGAAATAAGCATTGTTAGCATTCAATTTATTTTGATAACTAATAGAACCATTTTGCAACATAGCATCATACCAAATTATTTCTCCATTGTAACTACTATCAAACTGATTTATGAAACTAGAAAAATCTGAACCTGTTGAAGAATTTATTTGTGTTTCACAATTAAAAATCCAACCATCGAAATTATAATAGTTTGCAATTGCTATTAATTGAGAAGATGCAATATAATTTCCATTAATATCTTTTTGTAAGAAGCTTTGAACGGCAGCTTGTGTTCCGCCATATACAGTAGGAGCAAAAAAGATGGTTCCGATTACTTTCACACCATTCTTATGCGCTGCATCAACCCATGCTTTGGAAGGAATAAGTATTGGAGTTCCGGCACTTCCACCAAACCAAGCCAAGATATCTATGTATTGCCAATGGGAAAAATTAAATAAATTAAATTGACTTGATGAATCAATGTAAGGACCAAAATTATCCATGCCATCTGGTGAATAAAGAATTTTTGCATTGGTATCTACATTACTAATCAACTGAAAATTATTAGATTTCTCTCTCCGACTTAAAATCGTATTTGAAATATTTGACTGATTAATAACAGAAGGACTCCAATTTAAAAAATCATTGATTGTGAGTGTTAAATCCGCTTGGGCAAATAAATATTGGTTTGAAACGAGAAAAAATATACACACTAATACTTTTTTCATGAAAGGTAATTTGTAAATTTGATTGTCCATAAATTAATTGCTATTAAAGATTCTATAAATTTTTAATGATTGAAGATCTAAGTAAAAATACTAATTATCTATCAAGAATGTTTATTACTTTCAAAATTAAATAATAATTTGATAATCAGATTAAATAAAAAATAAATGTTCGAATTAATTTTACTTCAATATAATTTGAATTCTGTTAGGTAGATATATAAAAATATAATTTACAGGTCAAATTTTTAGTGTAAATCAAAGCAAAATTATCACTTTTGCAAAACTAATCACATACCTTTATGTTAAACTTGTTTATATCATAAAATGCTTGGCTTAAGATTTTCCCATATAACTCCTCCATCTGAAGGTACCACCTACGATAAATTATCGAAAATTTTTATGGAGTTACTTCAATATACTGCTGCTGATGCGAATGAAGCATTGAGTTGGCTAACAGAATTAGATCGTCAACACAATCTAACTACTCCAGAGTATGGAATGGGAGATTTTATTAATGATTTAAAGGAAAATGGCTTTTTAAAAGAAAATGAACCAGAAAACTTCGAGATAACCCCTAAAACCGAACAAACTATTCGTCAACAATCTTTAGAAGAGATTTTTGGCAAGATGAAAAAATCCGGACTTGGTGGTCATAAAACCACAAAAACTGGGCAAGGTGATGAAGTTTCTTCTGATGTTCGTCCTTGGCAATTTGGTGATACCACCGAACAAATTAATATGACTGACTCATTACGAAATGCGCAAGTAAGAAATGGCATTGAAGATTTTTCGATGAATGAAAATGATCTTGAAGTACAAGAGAGAGAGCATAAAACATTTAATGCAACAGTTTTAATGATTGATATTTCGCATTCCATGATTTTGTATGGTGAAGACCGTATAACACCAGCAAAAAAAGTAGCGATGGCATTGGCTGAACTCATTCGAACACGTTATCCCAAAGACACATTGGATATAGTAGTTTTTGGTGATGATGCATGGTCTATTGAAGTTAAAGATTTACCTTATTTACAAGTTGGACCATACCATACAAATACTTCTGGAGGCATTACATTAGCAATGGATCTATTGAGAAAAAGAAAAACGCCAAACAAGCAAATATTCATGATTACCGATGGCAAGCCCAGTTGCTTGAAAATTGGAAACAAATATTATAAAAATAGTTTTGGCTTAGATCAGAAAATCATAAATGATGTATTTAATCTAGCTGGGCAATGTAAAAAATTAAAAATTCCTATCACAACATTTATGATTGCGAAAGATCCCTATTTACAATCGTTTGTTAGAGATTTCACTCAAGTAAATAATGGAAGAGCATTTTATAGTTCTTTAAATGGATTAGGTGAATTCATGTTTGAAGATTATATTAAAAACAGAAAAAAAACAGTTCGATAAAATGAATAAAAAAATAAACATTGACAAAATTCGTACACTTGGTGAATTGATCCGTTCTGGATATAAACCGAGAACCATTAAACAAGAAATGAGAGAAAATCTCATTGAATCATTGCGAAGTAAAACACCACTTTTTAAATATATTCAAGGTTACGAAGAATCCGTAATTCCTCAATTAGAAACAGCAATACTTTCTCAACATAATATTTTATTTCTAGGATTAAGAGGGCAAGCCAAAACAAGACTATCACGGTTACTAACAGATTTATTGGATGAATACATTCCAATAATTTCTGGTAGTGAATTGAATGAAGATCCAATGTCCCCGATAACACGTTATGGAAAAGATTTAGTAGAAGATCGTGCAGAAAATACACCCGTTAGTTGGTTACATCGAGATGAGCGTTACATCGAAAAATTAGCAACACCTGATGTTTCTGTTGCAGATTTAATTGGTGATTTAGATCCAATCAAAGCAGCAACATTAAAATTAAGTTATGCTGATGAACGAGCAATACATTTCGGATTAATTCCTCGTTCACATCGATGCATCTTTGTAATTAATGAATTACCCGACTTACAAGCAAGAATCCAAGTTGCTTTATTTAATATTTTACAAGAAGGCGATATTCAAATTCGTGGATTTAGAATTCGTTTGCCATTAGATCTTCAATTTATATTTACAGCAAATCCAGAAGATTACACGAATCGTGGATCAATTGTAACACCTTTAAAAGATAGAATTGGAAGTCAAATATTAACGCATTATCCTAAATCAGTTGAGATAAGCTCCATTATCACTAAACAAGAAGCAAAAGTTCCTGTAGACCAAAAAAGCACTATTACTATTCCACCAATTGTTGATCGATTGCTTGAGCAAATTGCATTCGAGGCAAGAAAGAGTGAATATATTGATCAAAAAAGTGGTGTTTCTGCGAGATTAACAATTAGTGCTTATGAGAATTTGTACTCTGTAGTTCATCGCCGTATTTTGATGAATGGAGAAGTTGAGGGCACAGCAAGAATTAGCGACCTTTACGGAATTATACCAGCTATAACAGGCAAAGTAGAATTAGTTTATGAAGGAGAATTAGAAGGAATTTCTAATGTAGCATATACTTTAATTGGGAAAGCAATACGTTCAGAATTTATAAAGTTTTTTCCTGATCCAGAACGTACAAAAAAATCAAAACAAAAGAATCCTTATAGTGAAGTTATTAGTTGGTTTAGCGAAGGAAATGAAGTTGACATTTTACATAACGGTACACAAAATGAATTTGATGAAGTACTAAAAAAAGTAACAGGCTTACACGACTTAGTGAAAAATTATTTGAAAAATGTTCCGAAAAATGAAATATCATTAATGTCAGAATTCTTGTTGCATGGCTTATCTGAATATTCACAAATTAGTAAACGAAAGTTAGAAAGTACATTAAAATTCAGTGACCTCGTTGGAAGTATTTTCAACATGAAAACTGAAGACGGAGAATAAATTGAATTAAAAATTTTAAAACAAACACAAATAAACACTACCTATTATGCTTACATTCCTATTATCATTTATGATGTTAATTACATCACCGGATAATATTTACACATTCAAAGTAAATGACATCAATGGTAAATCATTGGATCTTTCACAATTTAAAGGAAAGAAAATTCTGGTTGTAAACACGGCTTCAAAATGCGGTTATACTCCACAGTACGAAGATCTAGAAAAACTTTATCAAGCATACAAAGGTAAATTGGTTATTATTGGATTTCCAGCAAATAATTTTGGAGGTCAAGAGCCCGGAACTAATCCTGAAATACAACAATTTTGTTCTAGTAAATTCAATGTGACATTTCCAATGGCATCAAAAGTTTCTGTTAAAGGATCAGATATTGATGCATTGTTTAAATGGTTAACTACTCAAGATAATCCAGATTTTAAAGGTGATATTCATTGGAATTTCGAGAAATTTCTAATTAATGAAAATGGTATCTTAGTTCATCGGTATCGCTCTGGCACAAAACCGATGGATGAATCAATTACGAAGGATTTAAAATAATTTTTGTATCTCGTCTACAAAATTAAAAGGTGATCAAAAATTGATCACCTTTTAATTTTCTAATATACATTTACTTATCATTCAGCGATAAGTAGCCTCACTCCTTTTCCATGCAATGTTACAATTTCAATTGAAGGATCTTTTTTAAAATATTTTCTTAGTCGCGTAACAAAAACATCCATACTTCTTCCATTAAAATAATTATCATCACCCCAGATTAATTTTAAAGCTTTTTGACGAGGTAAAAGATCGTTTTTATGGGTACATAATAATCTCAACAAATCTGCTTCTTTTGGAGAAATACTTATCGTTTCTTCTCCATCAAAAATTTTTCTATACTTATAATCGAAATGATACATGCCAATTTTAAAATCCGTTTGATCTTCCATTTCAGTAATACCCATAGATCGTCGAAGAATTACATTAATTTTATGGAGTAAAACATCTGTATCAAAAGGTTTAGTTAAATAATCATCCGCACCAGACTTATAACCTTTTAGCATGTCTTCTTTCATTCCCTTTGCAGTAAGGAAAATAATAGGAACTTTTTTATCAACTTCTCTTATTTTTATTGCCACAGAAAATCCATCTAACTTTGGCATCATCACATCAAGAATGCACAGATCAAATGTTTTAGTTCCAAATGTATCAATACCAGCGATGCCATCCCGAGCTAATGTAACATCGTAACTATTTAGCTCAAGATAATTTTTCAAAACGTTACCGAAATTAATATCATCTTCTACTAATAATATTTTAGCTTTTATTGTTTGCATAATTATAAAATATAATTTG
>JBBRAW010000148.1:0-6308 GCA_038206385.1 Bacteroidia bacterium
GCGTTTGTATTAGGACCCAATGTAACTTTCACATGGAATCCTGGAACAAATACACTTGCCGGAGCAACATTATTTACAAACGGAGTTGAAAATTTTTCTTCCTCAAGCACATTGGTAATGAACAAATGGTACAGCATGACCACTGGACTTGGAACAGTTGTGTCATGTAATTTTGGAAACTTAAAAATTAATACAGGTGGCACATGGCACATGAATAATAGTTTACAAACAAGAGCTGTTACTGGTGTGTTTACAATTCAATCAAGCTATGTTATACTTGATGAATCAGGGTCGATAAGTACAACAAATATTGGATCAATAGTTTTAGTAAACGCGACTTCCTATTTAGACTTTTTCGATGGTACACATCCTAGTTCATTTACAGTAAATACAGCAAGTATTTCGATAACAGGAGGAGAATTAGATTGCTTTTACAGTGCTGGAACTGGCAGTTGTACTTTAAACGTTTCAGGAAATGTTTCAATAATAACTTCAGGAAAATTAGCTGGTGCGAATAGTCATAATGGAAATGTAACCATGAATATTTCTGGAAATGTTGATATGACTCGAGGATATTTTTATGGTTGCAAAACAGGGAATGGAAATTCAACTGTAGTAATAAGTGGAAATTTAACATTATTAAAATCGGGTGCAACTTATAGTGAATTTTATTCTATAGTGGATGGAAATGGCACCGCATCTTTAACGATAAATGGTAATTTTAGTAACCAAGGATATTTTGATTTAATTTGGAATACTGGAGTAACAGGTGTAGGAAATGGAAATTCAACAATGACTGTTGCTGGCACATTTACACAATCAGATGGTGATTTTAGAGGAGTGTGGAACCTTACCACAACGAATGCTGGAACATGTAGTATCACCATGAATATTATAAATTATTCTGGTGGAGTCTTTATGGTTTATTATGCAGTTTCATCCACTACCATCACAAATACGTTTTTAGTAAACGGTAACTTAAATATTAATTTTACAAATACTACAGATATTTTTAGAGGCAATGGATTAGCAAATTTATCATCCGTAAATAGCCAAGCAGGTATTAACACAACTATAGTTGGTACAACTTCTATTAGCGGTAATGCCACTGCTGAGTTTTCAAATAATGTTTCTTACGGAAATGAAACCATGGCGACAACTGGTAATATTGTTTTATCAGGTGGGACAAATAAATTTCATAATGGAAATCATACTTTTAATTGGAATCACACAGGGAATATTTCCGTTACTGGTGGGGCGAATTATTTTTCTGCTGAAGCTGGAGCAGCGACAATAACTATAACTGGGAATTTATCATTGAGCGGAGGAACCTTATCTACTAAATCAAAAGGTGGAAGTTCCAACTTAACAATATTAGGAACCTATACACAAACTGGTGGTACATTCTATTTATATAATAACTCCTCCACAAGTGCTGCCGAAAATATTACAGTAAATATAGCAGGTGATTTTAATCAATCTGCTGGTGCAATAAATTTTAGTGATAATGCTAGTAGCACTGGAATTTATAGTATGAATTTAACAGGTAGTAATTATTCAATTGGTGGAACGGGAAGCATGACCTCCGCTGCTGCTGGTACAGGAACACTATTTGGTCAATTAAATTTTAATAAAACAGGAACGATAAACTTTACGAGGTCCGCTACAACTCATTCTATTCAACAAGTGAAACAAACTGTCAATAATGGGACAACATTATTGTTAGCATCAGGCAATCTTCAAATCGCTTCTTCTTCCACGGCTGGAACTAACTTTTTAACAATTGCAAATGGTGGAGTTTTAAATACAGGTACTAATCAAATACTATCCAATGGAACTGCTACCAACTCTGGTTTAAACGTAGCTTCAGGTGGAACAATTAAAACTGCAAACACCTATGGTTTCTATGATGGGACTGCAAATGCAACTATTAACTATAGCGGAAATATGGATTACAGTTTAAACGCGAATAGTATTATTGAATACAATGGTATCGACAATCAAATAGTGACGAGTTTAGGATTAGGTATTGCAACACAAACTCAACATAAATATGGAATTTTAAATGTTAATTTTGGTGGAACTACTGATGTAGAATATGCGCTACTTAATACCAATACTTATGTGCGATCACAATTAAATCTAATGGCTGGTGAATTAAAATTAAATAATAATAATTTAATTATTGAAACTGGAACAACGACTGCCATTACTAGAACAAATGGATATTTTAAAAGTGAAACGAATGCTGCTATAAATAATTCTATTGTAAAATGGATGAACATGGCAACTGGATTACATGTATTTCCATTTGCAGTAAATAGTAGTAATTACATTCCAGTTAACTTTTCGCCGTCAATTGGAACTGGAGGCACAGTAGAAATTTCTACTAGAGCTACTGGCGCAGACAATACTCCATTAACAGGATTATCAAATGTAGCAGCAGTAAGCAATTTAAATCGTCAGGGAGTAGATGTTTCATCCGATAATGTAGTAGATAGATGGTGGGTTGTAAAAGCAACAGGCTTTACAGCTGACCTTACACTATCCTATAGGGGATCTGAAAACACAACGTTGGCAGCTAATGCGAGTGGAACCTTTGCATTGCAAACATGGGATGGAACAAGATGGTCAACACAGTTTGGTTCTACAACAGGAGTAAGTACAGGAATCGGAACAATTTCAGCTTATGGAATTTCCTCATTTTCACCTATTGTGCTCGTAAGTTCTAATGGTGCTTTACCAATCAAATTAATTAGTTTCAATGCCAAACTTAATAACGATCAAGTAAATATCGATTGGAGTACTGCGAGTGAAAAAGACAATGATTTTTTTACAATAGAACGATCTGTGGATGGTAAAACATTTGACGAAATAGAACGAGTGAAAGGAGCTGGAACATGCTATATTACGAAAAGCTATAATTCAACGGATGCAAATCCTGCTATAGGGAAATCTTATTATCGATTAAAACAGACAGATTTCAATGGACATTTTTCTTATTCGCCGATACGAATTGTTTCGAATGAAAGCAATGCAAGAATTATATCTTCAACATTAGAAGTATTATCAATAGGGCCGAATCCATTTAAAAATCAATTTACACTCAATTACAGGAAATCAGAGGCTGGGGAATCAAGAATTACAATTATGAACATGGAAGGCCAAATTGTATTTAATGAAACCAGAATTGACGGTACAGGAACAAATAGTTTCGATTATACTGATGATAAAAATCTTGCAGCTGGTAATTACATTTTGAATGTAATATCTGGCAATGAAAAGATCACACGCAAATTAATTAAGATTGCAAATTGAGGTAGCAACAATAAAGAGAAATAAAATGAGATATAAATTAAAATTAAAAACGAGAATTTCTACGGTACAGAAAGTTTCAATTATAGGTGGTGGAGCTTCCATTTTAGCACTCGTAATTTATTTAGCAGTAGGAATAAATACTACTGATGTACAAGACACATTTGCTAGTCATCGAAATTTATTAGTGAATGATCCTATAAATAATGGTGAAGTAATAACTGGATTCACATGGGATCAAAATCCACCACAAAAAGCTGATGTTGGTATTGATGCTTCGGCGATAAATATTAATGCAGAATGCGTTCAAGGTGGTGTTGATAGTTCATTTGGTTTAAGTGCTGGGAATACAATGAAAGATATTGATCTTAGAATAAAACCCACTGCTGATTTAAATTCGGATGGTATTGACATATCAATTGATTTTAAGAGAATGGAACAATCTGGTAATTTTTTTACAAGAGGTTCTACCTTTAATTTTGGTATGGAAAACGGCAATCTAGAAATTAAATATAAGCTCACTTCACCAAATGGCAAATCATATACTATTGATGAAAAAACATCGTATGAAATACCAAATGATGATCAATTCAGAAATTATCGTTTCATTTATGATGCGAATAAAGGCAAAGGTGAAATATTAGTAAATAATGCAACTGTTTGGTCAAATCAAAGTGTTGAAATGGCTCGTTTAACTTGGAAAACTGATGATGAAATTATTATTGGAAATGGAATGAATGGAAGTGGAAAAGCAATTCCAATATTTGATAATCTTGTTATTCGTAAAACAGGAAATTCGAACAATGCCCCAATGGAATTATTAAGTTTTTCGGCAGAATTACAAGGAGCACAAGTATTACTAAATTGGCATACTGCAAAAGAAATGGGTACAGATTTTTTCAAGATTGAACGTAGTAGTGACACTAAAACTTTTGAAGAGATAGGACGTGTTAAAGCAGCGGGACAATCAATATCGTTAATGGCATATTCACTTATTGATAAAACGCCTCCTTTAGGAGTAAGCTATTACCGCTTAGCTTTAGGCAACAATAGCGCTAAAACTATCTGGATGCCTGTCATTGCATTTCGATTGAAACCAGAAATGTTACAGGCTGCTGCATCCAATACACCGGGCATATCCACCATTGATCAGGCAACAAAATAAAGAACCTTTAATTTCTTTAAACCCCGTTATCTTATGATATCGGGGTTTTTTATTTCCAATGTTTAATATAATTTTGCGAATCAACCTCAAACTAAAAAAATCATGGGATTTATTAAAGAATTTAAAGATTTTGCAATGCGCGGGAATCTTATTGACTTCGCTGTCGGCGTTGTTGTAGGAGGAGCATTTGGAAAAGTTACAACAGCTTTTGTAGATGGTGTTGTAATGCCAATTGTAGGTAAATTAATTGGTGGTGCTGATTTCTCTGATTTGAAATATAAAATTCAAGATGGAGCAAAAGAAGTTATGGATTCTGCGGGTAATATCTCAACTAAAGCTGTCCCTGAAGTTTTTATTAAATATGGAGAATTTATCACAACTATAATTGACTTTATTGTTGTTGCATTCGTTATGTTTTTAGTAATAAAAACTATGAACAAGATGAAAGAAAAAGAAGCGGAAGTACCAGCCCCTCCTACTGCACCTACAAAAGAAGAAACATTACTTACTGAAATTCGTGATTTATTAAAAAAATAATTCTTGATAATTAAGCATTCGATCATCAACAATTAATCACAAATTTCAATATTATAAAAAAATGAAAAAAATAATTCTAATAATAATTCTAGGTCTATCAATAACTTCCATCCTTAAAGCGCAAACCACAGCAATAAAAGATACTTTATGGCGCAAAGGAGGAATTATATCAGTTAATTTTAATCAAGTAAGCTTGAGCAATTGGGCAGCAGGAGGAGATAATGCAATTGCTCTAAATACACTTGTAAGTGTGTTTGCAAACTATAAACACAAAAAAATAGCGTGGGATAATAATCTAGATTTAGCATACGGTATCATCAAACAAGGTGATCAAAACATGCAAAAGAATGAAGATAAAATTGATTTAACTTCAAAAATAGGTTATGATGCTTATAAAGGTAAATGGTATTATACTTTCCTATTCAATTTTAAATCACAATTTGCTAAAGGTTATGCATATCCAAATGATTCAACGATTGTATCACAATTTGGAGCACCTGCGTATGTTTTAGGATCAATAGGTATGGATTATAAACCGAATGATAAATTCTCACTATTTATTTCTCCATTAACAGCTAAATTTACAATTGTAAATGATCAAAATCTGGCCGATGCAGGATCGTATGGTGTAGACCCAGCAGAATTTGATGCACTAGGAAATAAAATTAAAGATGGCAAAACTTTACGTGCAGAATTTGGAGCCTACTTAAATGCAAAATTTCAAAAAGAAATTATTACAAATGTAAATTTAATGACGAAATTAGAATTGTTTAGTAACTATGCTGATAATCCGCAAAACGTAGATGTAAATTGGCAAGTATTACTCGCAATGAAAGTGAATAAATACATTTCGGCTAGTGTGTATACGCAGTTAATATATGACGACAATACCCCAGTTCCATTGTATGAAGGTAGCGGACTTAATAAAACAGTTGCTGGCTTCGGACCCAGAACACAATTTAAGGAAGTTCTAGGAATTGGATTGTCCTATAAATTTAATTCCTATTCTGGAAATTAAAATGATGATTTAAATTTATTAAAAGGCTTGTCATTACGACAAGCCTTTTCTATTTTCGGGAAATGGGATTAACACTTTATAAATCTTCTGCGGGATCTGGTAAAACATTTACACTAGTTAGACTTTATCTTGAAAAAGTAATTAAACATCCACGTATTTTTCGTAGTATCCTTGCTATAACTTTCACGAATAAAGCAACGGAGGAAATGAAAACAAGGATCATCAAAGAATTAGACATATTATCAAACGGCACAGATTCCTCACATCTTAGTT
>JBBRAW010000149.1:0-6227 GCA_038206385.1 Bacteroidia bacterium
GCATTGATGGATTGTTATTCTCGTAATTCAATTCCTCCATTAATTATTGTTGGTGTTCATGCACATAATCGTATGCAGGAGTATGGTGTTGCTGGTGTACCTGATTATAAAAAGCGTGGTGCTAAAGCAGATAAATACAGCCGTTTTTTTGTGAATGAATTGATGCCTCTCATAAAAAAGAATTTCCGTGTTATTGATAGTCCTGAAGCAAATGCTATTGCAGGATTTTCATTGGGAGGACTTTCAGCATTCGACATTGCATGGAACTATCCTTCCTTGCTGGGATCTGCTGGTGTTTTTTCTGGATCTTTTTGGTGGAGGAGTAAAGGCTTCGGAAAAGATTACGATGATAGTGATCGCATCATGCATCGTTTAGTTCGTGGTACAGATTCAAAAAGTAATCAACGTTTTTGGTTTGAGTGTGGTACTGATGATGAACTTGCTGATCGCAATCATAACGGTGTTATTGATTCTATCGATGATACATTAGATTTAATTCATGACCTTGAAGAAATTGGTTACAGTCAAGATCGAGATTTAAAATATGTAGAAGTAAAAGGTGGTCAGCATAACGAAGCTACATGGGCCGCAGTGATGCCAGCGTTCTTGGAGTGGACGTTTGGGAAATGAATTCAGAATTCAGAATGTAGAACAGTTAGCTATCTGATTCAAAATTAGTATGCTTTTTTCAAGCTGGAATATTTCCTAAAATAATTTTATATTGTAGATGCTATAATTAGAATTATTTTTTGCTAAAAAATCTTATTTATTTTATAACCATAATTTTTTGTTGAAAAATTAGTTCATCTGAAATAATTTTGCAGATATAAGTTCCAGCTTTCAGGAAATCAATTTTCATCTCTTTTTTTAATTGATTAGATTCGATTTGCTCTGTGTAAAGTAATTCTCCAAGTATCGAAATAATTTCTATCCTAGTGGTATGCGATCGGAAATTTTCTGGCAAATTAATTGAAAATATACCAGAATTAGGGTTTGGAAATAATTTTATTTTTTCATCTGTGTTACCTAAATTATTTAAACCTAAAATCAAACCCACTGGAGTTCCCCAATATGTATTTCCTTTATGATACCATATTAACTTTTGCTCACAAAATGAACCCATCATAAGGGTATAATCTGAAGAGCTCTCCACTAAACCAAGTCCTGCAACATATTCTCGTGTCTTAGGAACTGGTTCAAAACCATTATAAATATAACAAGTATCTGTCTGCGTCCTTGGAAATAAATATCCATCAATATTTATATAGATTGGTTTATAATTAAAGTTACTATCGATACTTATTTCATAATTATTTAACAGAGAAGAATCCGGAAGAGAATAATTATTTTCCTCTGGAAGGACATTATAAAATGGCTTTAAACAATCCGAATAAATTATATTAAATGTATCAACAATAGGATTTGAATTGCTGTAATGTTTAATCATATAACTTACAGTATCTAGATTTAAACTAAAAGTTTTTGCTATAATTTTATTGTAATTATAATTAGGTCCGCAAAAATCATAATACTCAAATTCATCATTAACATCAAAATTGTATATATCACCAATAGTTGGCATAGGAACCAAATTACGGCGGTAAATAAATTGTTGGTTTTGAGGAAACTCTCTAAATATAACTGTGCTTAAAAGTCCATTTGATTTACTTAAATAAATAATGCTTCCATTTATGTAACCTGTAGTATTCAAAACTCCTGAACTGTCGAACAAATTCAAACTAATACACTTCACAGAATCCAAGATATTTGCCTTTTGCATCCATACAATACTATCAACAGAAGCCTTTATATAAGTTCCATTTGCATAATTAAAAAAATGCCAGCTGTTATTTAAAATAGCATTCGTTTTAATTCTGATGGTGTCATTATTTTCATTAAAAAACAAATCATTTCCGTTATTAAGTTCATGCATTCTTGTTCCCATCCATGAAGCTCCATTTAAATCTATACAATTCCCAACATTTACTGGAGAAGGATAACGCCACGTAAAAAAATTAAACCTGGATACACCGTTTTGAATTGTTGAAGATGAATCAAAATACATCACTTTTATGGGAGAATTGTTTTCTGTAGGAAAAGCAAAAGGCGGATTTAAGACAAAATTAAACGTTGAATCATGTTCAAAAAATTGCTTTTGATTTAGAATCACGGTTCGGTAATTCTGTGCATTAATTCCCGCAGAAAATAGCACTGCAATAAAAAGTATTGAAGTTTTAATCGATTTCATATTACAGTCGATAAATAGTTAAGTAACAGATTTAACCTTTTTGCTTTTAATTCATCCTAAAGAACTTTGATTCCAGATTACTATTTTAATTCTACTATTAAATTATAAAGATTTTTAATCTTTAATTCTTAATCTTTAATTTTCAATAAGTCTTCGATGATAATTAATTTGCCCTAAGTGGTAACTTAAGTGGGCGAGTAAATGCAAAAGCATATAATCTGTTTTTACAATTTCATCATGTTTTTTAATTGGATAATCGAGTTCGTAATCCGCATTAGGAATTGCAGTGAGTGTTGATGTAACTACTAAAATTACAGCATCTATATCTTTTAATAAATCAGCGCGTGGAATATTTTTCAAAGAAAATTCAGCATCGCGATCACGAACATATCCATTCTTTCCAAGTATAGTTCCGATAAAATAATGAAGATTTCCTGATAAGTGTAAACATAAATTTCCTGCCGAATTACTTATGCCATCTTTAACTTGCCAAATAGTTTTTTCATCAGCATAGAGATTGATTTCTTCTTTTAACTTACGAAGATCTCTTACAAAAATTTCGATCAATGCGTCTTTTACCATGATACTATTTATTTAAAATGAAATTAAAGATTTAAACATTTACTTCAAGTGATTTGCGTTTGAATTCAGAAGTAAAATGAAATTCTACATCAGGATGATTTTTTATCATCTGATCCAGCATCCATTGAGAATCGGCTAAATAAACAACGTTACCATCTTTGTCGATTGCAACTTGATGTCCGCGGAAACGGATAAACTCATCAAGCTTTTCTTTGTCTTTAGAAGTAACCCAGCAAGCTTTAAAAACATTCATTGGAACGAATTTACTGGAAGCACCATATTCATTTTGCAATCGGTATTGAATTACTTCAAATTGAAGTTCTCCAACGGTACCAATAATTTTTCTGTTTCCATTTGCTTGAAGAAATAATTGAGCAACGCCTTCATCCGTAAGTTGCATAATACCTTTATCAAGTTGTTTTGTTTTCATTGGGTCGGTATTTACCAACTCTTTGAAAATCTCAGGAGAAAAACTTGGAATACCTTGGAAGGATAAAATTTCTCCTTCTGTAAGTGTATCTCCAATTTTAAAATTCCCAGAATCATACAATCCAATTACATCACCAGGAAAAGCTTCTTCAATCACCGATTTATTTTGCGCCATAAATGTTGCAGGATTCGTAAATCGAATGTCTTTATCTAAACGTACATGATGATAAAATTTGTTACGTTCAAAATGTCCAGAACAAACTCTTAAAAATGCAATACGATCTCTATGTCGAGGATCTAAGTTTGCATGTATCTTAAATACAAATCCTGTAAATGCTTTTTCATCTGGTTCCACTTCACGTTTATCCGTTGGTCGACCTTGTGGATCAGGAGCAATCTGAATAAAAGTATCAAGCAATTCTTGAACACCAAAATTATTAATTGCAGAACCAAAAAATACTGGAGCAACTTTCCCTTCTAAATATGCTTTACGATCGAAATCATCATATACGCCTTCAATTAATTCTACATCTTCACGCAACTGACCAGCATATTGTCCAGCTAAACGATCAATTTCTGGATCTTTTAAATCAGTAATGCTAATGCCTTCTGGCTTTTTTGCTGTGCCCGGAGTGAAAGCATGCAAGCTCTTATCAAATAAATTATAAACGCCTTTAAAAGTGGAACCAATACTTATTGGCCAACTCAACGGACGAACTTTAATCTTTAATTTCTCTTCTAATTCATCGAGTAAATCGAATGGATATTGCCCTTCACGATCCATCTTGTTTACAAAAATAATTACCGGTGTATCACGCATCCTGCAAACTTCCATCAGCTTATACGTTTGCTCTTCAACACCTTTCTGACAATCAATCACCAAGATTACACTATCAACAGCCGTCAAGGTGCGATAGGTATCTTCCGCAAAATCCTTGTGACCGGGAGTGTCGAGGAGTGTTACCATCTTATCGAGATAATCAAAGTTCATTACGGATGTTGCCACAGATATACCTCTCTGACGCTCAATTTCCATAAAGTCGCTGGTTGCACTCTTCTTAATTTTATTCGATTTCACAGCTCCCGCAGTCTGGATGGCGCCACCAAAGAGGAGAAACTTCTCCGTAAGGGTAGTTTTCCCAGCATCGGGGTGACTAATAATTGCGAAAGTTCGTCGTCGCTGTATCTCCTGCTCTATATTCATTCAATGATAATTTAAGGGTGCAAAGGTACGATTTATGACCGTTTAATACCACATAATCCTGATTGCTATCTTTGCCAAAAAAAAACACAAGACGTGAAAAATTTATCACTAATCCTTAATGCTGTTTTGATAGCAGCTGTTGCATTTTTATATGTTAAAGTTTATTCGAAAAAGGAGGAAATTGCGCCAATACCAATTTCGGCAAAAGCGGCAGCATCGCATATTGTTTTTTTAAATTCTGATTCGTTGATGGATAATTACGATCTCTTTAAAACGATGAAGGATAAGATGGAAAAAAAGCGTGATAGTTTAGATGCAATTTTTACTAGTCGTGGAAAAGCATTGGAGCGTGAGATAAAGGAATACCAAGAAACGGGTGCAAATTTATCAGAGGCAGATCGTCAAATGCGTGAAGAAGTTTTATCAAAAAAACAGCAAGAATATGTTAGTGCTCGTGATGGAATCATGGAAAAATTAAAAGCAGAAGAAGATGCAATGACAGATTCTATTCACAACGATTTAGTTTCTTATCTAAAAGTTTTTAATAAAGATAAAGGCTACGATTTTATTTTAGGATATCAACGTGGCGGCGGAATTTTATTAGCAAGCGATTCATTAGATGTAACAAAACAAATTGTGCAAGGATTGAATAAAAAATAAATTACTAATCTCGTTAAGCGACAGGAAAAGAGATGCTAGTATCCTAATGGCAATTTAAATCCTTATTGCTTTCAAGAATGAAATGGAGTTTTATTTCCATTTCATTAATTCGTAATTTTTAATTCACTTAAAAAAGTCCGTGTAACTCAGCATTAATTTTATTCAATACCATCCCGAGGTGTTCAGGGTTTTCTGCGAAGTTGATATCATCAATATCGATTACTAATACTTTTCCTAATTCATATTGTGAGATCCATGCTTCGTAACGTTCGTTCAAACGTTTTAAATAATCTAGTCGAATAGAATTTTCATAAGCTCTTCCTCTTTTCTGAATTTGATTTACTAAAGCAGGAACAGAACCACGTAGATAGATCATCAAATCGGGTGGCTGAACGAACGTGCTCATCAAGTTAAATAACTCCATGTAATTATTAAAATCACGTGTAGTCATTAATCCCATCGCGTGTAAGTTGGGCGCAAAGATGTAAGCATCTTCGTAAATCGTTCTATCTTGAATAATCGTTTTGGTACTCTTTCGAATTTTCACAATCTGATTGAAGCGGCTATTCAAAAAGTAAATCTGCAAATTAAACGACCAACGTTGCATGTCTTCATAAAAGTCGTTTAGGTAAGGATTATCATCAACATCTTCGTAATGTGCTTCCCATTTCATGTTCTTCGCTAGGAGGCTGGTGAGTGTCGTTTTTCCTGATCCGATATTTCCAGCAATCGCGATATGCATATTCTTATTAGGTTGTATGGCCACTTGTGAGGTTGTTTAAAGAGGGAAAGTCAATGATTTGAAAACCCGTTATGCGCCCAAAAATAGCTGCATTGTGATACCAAGCCAAAAACTGTTGAAAAATAATTTTTTAGTCTTTTGGAAGAAATAGTTTATCACCTTTCAGAAACCATATTTTATCCTTGAAAAGGACTGCTTTTTGCGCTTCTAAAGGTAGTTTTAGCTCTGCTTTTTTTGTTGAATCGAAGAGATTTAAATCCGTGATTTCTACTGTATCTCCATTACCTGTTAGTAACTGATGCCCATCTAATTGGAAGAGGGTAGGAGTATAATTCAATGGAATTGTTCGCGCATAAGTACCG
>JBBRAW010000150.1:0-6154 GCA_038206385.1 Bacteroidia bacterium
CTCCAGAAAATTATTCACGCGAGATACCATATCTCCAAAAATCTTTTGGTGAAGCGTTTCATTAATTCGCATTTGCCATAATTGAAAAAACCCAATGAAGGCAGTTACAATAATAGTAACTACACTTAGTAATATTAGCGAGGCTGAAAAACTGCCAGCCATGATGTAGGTAATGATTCCCTGTATTCCAAGCGGTATAGCCAGATACATCAAGCCCTGCAAAATAGCTAAAAAGTATATTTTATAGATGATGGTACGTTCCTTAATAGATAAACTCGAAAGGCAACACCTTTCAACCAACAGTATGGAAGTGGAATTCAAACACCATCTAAAAATAGGCTTAAATCGTCTGAAATGCCTGAATACGCTGTATCATGAGGAGCCCTTAGAAGGTAAACAGGATATTATCCGTTCGATTTGCAAAGAATTTTACCAGTTTCGAGAAAATGGAATTCGAACGACAAAAGAGAGTAAGTTGCTTTCGCTTATTGCTAGATTTGACGGGCAAGACAGGGGAGAAAAAAATAGGGCTGATTGTAATTTTAACAATCAGCCCTATGGGGTGGAAGCAACCATGCCCGAATCGAACGAAATTATTAAGGATTTGGCTAAAATTCAGCACGTTAAGTTTTTGTAGTTTTTAGATATTTATTTTATTCGGTTTCAATAAAAGTAGAATAATGGTCATTCAATTCATCGTGAAATCCCCAGCCGATATTTTTGGTATCGCTTACTATTTCCCGGCAACGTTGTTTAAAGATACTTTCTAAGTTGTTTTTTTGAATAAATGCACAGGCATCATGAAACATTCCTGCAATACTATTATAAAAAGGCTCGTCAATATCGCCAAAATCATTGGTAAACATTACACCGCATTCCACATAAAATAACATTACATCGGCAATATCGCTTTCTGTTGGCGACAGTTTTTTGAAACCAGTAACAGCTTTGCGTGCTTCTCCTAATTTTAACTTTGGAGGTATGTCAGTAGAAATACATTTACCGATAATTTTTTTCGCTTCATCCTTTGCTTTGGTACTATTGGGATTGATGGAAAACTCATAGTAAGTTTTTACATCTTTGTATTTCGTGTTTAGCTCAACAATCTGAGCGATTAGCTGTTCTTTACTAAACTGCTGCAAATATTTTTTTAACGACATTGTTTTGTATTATTCTTATAATCAAATATATTTTATGCAATTAGCGCAATTATGATGCAACCTTGACGCAATTGACGCAATTATGACGCAATCATTTTAACCTGAAAAACGACCCTGCTCCTTTGCTACCAGAGTTTTCAAAAATCCCCTTTTCTGTAAGCTCTCCTAAATCCCTTGATGCTGTCTCTCGAGATACCGAAAATAGTTCCTGATACCCCTTATTAGTTATTTTCCCTTTTTCTTTAGCGAATGACACCGCTTTCAATTGTCGTTCGTTAAGCCCAAGTTTAATTAATTGCTCTTCCGTTAAATTGTCTTTAAAAAGCGTTACCAAAAAACCTCCTTGAAACTCTTTTATTTCGGGCTCGGGCAACTCAGCCTCTTTACAAGCATCGTAAATTTTCAAAGTGCCACGCCCCCATGAATCAATAAAACCACCCATAAAACAAACATCGGCAAGTAATATATTTCGTGGCTGTGAAGTGTGGAATCCTTTTAGTGCCTCAAATGTTAATCCTTCAGGAAGTGTACCTTCATTCCAAAAATTAATCTTGTTATCGTAAACCCTAATTTGAATTGGCGCTCCCATATAACTACGATGTACAAGTGCATTTAAAATAATTTCACGCAATGCAGCTATTGGATATTCGCTCTTTTCGATACGATTCATTCCCGAAAATTCAACTTTTCTGGTCAGAAATTTATGGTTCAATTGATTTAAAATGCCTTGAAGTAACGAAAATAAATTGCCTTCTTCAGTTTCTTGAAACACAAGGTCTGCGTCATCTTTACCAAACCGTCCTAATTTCACAAACATATTTGGATAAAATTTTCGTGGGTCTTTACCAAATAGCACAATGGCAGCACGTTTTAATTGACCGTTTTTTGAAAGGCGTAATTTTTCCAATAAATCTTTCGTAGAAAGCCCTTCGTGTTCAGGTAAACGACCTGATTTTTCGGCAGCACTTAAAAACAATTTAATGCTTTGTTCATCAATGTCATCTATCGTTGCATCAGGCTCAATAACATCATCCCAAGTTTTACCGGAATTTTTTAGTAGAAATTCATTTAATGAAGCCCCTGTTAATTCATGCTTGGTGCTTCCGCTTCGGTAATAGTATCTCCCTCTTAACGAAATTGAAACAGAGTAAGGTGGCGTTACGATTTCAATAAAATATTTTCCATTTTCTTGATGCAAATTTACTTCAGCAGAAATACCCATTGTGTTTTTAATCTTGTTGGGTAAATCATCCATCAGTTTTTTATAATCGTCAATGCCGACAATTTTTCCACTATCGTCTTTTCCGATAAAAATTACACCTCCTTGTGCATTGGCAAAACCACATACCCATTTTAGGTAGTCATCGTGCCAACTTTGTTTGTATTCTATATTTTGTTGCTCGGGCATTGGTATATTATTTCTATTCTAAAAATTTATTTAACCTACTTTGCTTTTTGATTATATCAAGAAATACTTTATTACGAGCTTCCGCATCAATAATTAATGTTCTTGCACTAACAACATACATTGAAATACCAAGCTTTTCATAAAAGCGATGGTAAATTGGAGCGTCCAACGAATACATTGCTGCGTAACCATCATCAATTAATCTGTCTGCAAATTTCGCATCAACATCAGTAATTAAGAAAGCAAAAATCTCATTAATGTTTTCCTTTTCTTTAAATGCTTTTACATAATCCCGCAACTGAGTAAGACCATTAAATTTTTTTCTATCCGACTTTGCTGAATAATCAAACGGTTTAAGCTCAATCAAAACTGATTTTAACCTTTCAGGATTATCAGGGTTGTGAGAAAAAAATAAAGATAAATCGGGCTTGTCATTCAAATAATCAACACCTTCTTCGGTTTCACCAATTGATTTTAAAACAGTTGTAATTCTTTTATCACTGGCAGCATAAGTGTATGATGTAAATCTGTCGTCTAATAACCATAAATTATTTTTACCGATACAATAATAATCATCATCAGTACGCTGTTGCATAAAAAGATTATGTATTACTGATTCAACAGTTTCCTTTTTTTCAACAAGCTTTTTTAATCTTTCTAAAACCAACGCCCTATCATTTATGTAGGATACCAACTCATTTTGTGCAATTTCAATAGCATCCTTTAGTTCTTGGTCGGAATAATCATCTTTACCTGATGATGTGAGAATTTTTTCTTTTTCAATATCGAATTTCTTTTTTGCTTTCTCAATTATTTGCTTTTTATCTATAAAGCCCGCCATTTCAATGTCTTCCTCGTCTATATAGTTTACTAGGTATGGGCGTTCATTTTGTATTTCCTTAATTTTTTCCTTATTTATTTTTTGTGTTTCGGGTACACCTTTTTTTACAATGTCAGAAATTGCAATTTTTAATTTTTCATTAATCATTTCCCAAGAGAGTGAAGAAAAAACATCGGTGCGAACGGGATAAATGTCAAAATCATTACGTTCATTATTACCATGAATATCTAAATAGGAAGCTTCAAGTAATAAGAACCCCGAATAACCGTAAGGTAAAGACATTTTAAAATCTTTTTCGGAAAATTCGCAAACACTTCTATTATTAGCACAATAAAAGGCATTTAGATTGCCTTGTTCTTTTTCTATGCGATGATGTAGGGTAAAATCAAATTTTGCGTTTTCTTTATTTGTTACCTCAAACTTCTTTTCAAAAAAATCAGGAACATCCTTATTTGTAATAAAAACGCTATTAGAAGTTGTGCTGTCAATAAATTCAATTTCTATGTTTGCTTTTTCTTTTTTAAAGAAAAATAAAGTTGGTATTAAGTGCAACAATACCTTGTTGCGAATAGCATCTAAATCAAGTTCTATTCTACGGTCAAGATGTTTGTCATAATCAATATATGATGGCGTTAACCTTGAAAAAGAAATTTCAGTTAAATTTTTATCGACTTTCCTTGGAGCTATTTTAATGTCTTCTGTTTCAAAATCTAAATGAAACTTAAATGTTCTTTCTTCTTGCTCAGTTTTTAATTCACTTTTATAATTAACATTTTCGTACACTTTTAAAAAAACAAATCTTCCAACGCCTTTGCAACCCAATTTCTTTTTATGCTCAGTTCTGTATTTACAAAAGGAATCGTAATTATCATTGTTTAATCCTTCTCCGTCATCAGAAATAATTATCGTATCAACTTTTTTATTAATAATTTCAACACCTTCGTCATTTGCAGGAATATCAGTAGAATTTAATTTACACGTTATTTTCGTTGCTTTAGCGTGAACGGCATTGGTAATAGCCTCAAACAAAACATCATATTGCGAAACACGAATACTAATGTCTTCGTTTACTATTCGCCTTATTTCGGCTAACATTTTACTCATAGCAACTATATTTAAAAATCTGTTTTTACTTCCCTATCATTCCGTTAATAAATGTCTCTACAAACCCTAAGGTTTTACTCAAAACTCTATCGTCTCCTTATTTATAGTTGTCCTCCAACTCCTTTAAACTTCTCTACAAACGAAACTAGCTTTTGAAAAACACTTTGCTTCTTTGTCAAATAATGCGGATTTAAAGGACTCATTTTCGGTAAAAGTGCATTCAATTCTGTTCCGTTTTCAGTTGCATATTCTCGCTTTA
The DNA here is from genome assembly GCA_038206385.1 of Bacteroidia bacterium. GTDB lineage: Bacteria > Bacteroidota > Bacteroidia > AKYH767-A > OLB10 > JANXSD01. The sequence goes on from JBBRAW010000150.1 coordinate 4,773, forward strand.
AAGAAGTTGTTATGTAACGCTTTGCTTCTTCTTCATTAAGATTTTCTTCTGTGATTAATTCCAATGCTTCCGCTTTTTGTTTTCTTTGAGCAAATGCAAAAAATGAATCTATCACATTTGCTTTGTCTTGAAGAGTATCGAGGGCGGTTTCATTTATAAAATCAACTACCAAACTTTCCTTTGCTCTGTTGCCAACACTTGCACGAATAACCCTGCGTATTTCAGTAATTAAAGTTTCCTTGTCTTTTGTCTTCTTGTTTTGCTCAAATATTAATTCAAGAATGTAATCAAGGTTTATCTCTTGTGATTTTAGCAAATCAACTTCAAATACTACATCATCCCAATCAATAGTTGATTCTGCTGTTTCCTTTCCGCTTTTTTCACGTCTTAACCAATCTCGGATGTCATTATAAGTTGAACGATAATCCTGAACTGTTCTTTCTTTGAGCAATTCAATTTTTTGCATTGTGGCAATATCCTCATCTGTTACAAAAATAAGCTTTTTTAAATTCTTCAATAGCCTCAGGGTCATTTTTGTCTAATGCCTGAAATACTTTAAGGTGGTTAAATTCATCGTAATTCTGGAGTATGTTTTCTACTCGTAAATATTCACCGAATAGTTTTGCAAATTCCTTTTTGTCCTTCTCTTTTACAATCTCGTCAGGATTGGGGAATTTCTCATTTAACTCTTTTACAACTTCAACATAACCTCTGCGTGCTTCACCAGTAACAATGTCTGTAAAGCCTTCTAAATATTCTTTGTAGCTCTTTTCAAGAACCACATTTTTTGTGTTGCTGTCACCAAATAGAGTAATAGCGTCAATTGTTGCTTTTTCTAAATCTCTGAATGTAACAATATTGCCAAAAGTCTTTGTAGCATCATAAATGCGGTTGGTTCGTGAGAAGGCTTGTATTAAACCGTGATAACGCAAATTCTTATCAACAAAAATTGTATTTAATGTTGGAGCATCAAACCCAGTAAGGAACATTCCGACAACTATAATTAGATCAATCTCTTTGCTCTTTACACGTTTGGCAAGGTCTCGATAATAATTTTGAAATTCGTTGCTATCAACGCCATAACTCGTTTTAAAGATGGCGTTATAGTCATTTATTGCTTTGGTCAGAAACTCTTTAGCACTAACATCCATTGCAGAAGGTTCAAAACTTTCATCCACTATTTCACCTATTGCACTTTGTTCTTCATTGGCTGCAAAGGAGAATATTGTAGCAATTTTCAAAGGTTTATCGCTATCTTTTTGCAAATTATTTAATTCCTCGTAATAGCATTTGGCAGCATCAACACTACTTACGGCAAACATGGCATTAAAACCTTTGTTGCTTCCTTGATTTCTATGGGTTTTTAACCTAAAATTCTGTAA
>JBBRAW010000151.1:0-6142 GCA_038206385.1 Bacteroidia bacterium
GATCGGCTGACCGACAAATTTTATTTGCGTATTTTTATCCACGTCATGGTTTTTGTTGTACAAAACAAAATTACGACAGTTGAGTAAGTGGTCGAAAGACCACTTACTCTTTTTTAAAACTTTAGTCGGTTACTAGTGATATTTTTTCTATGCTTTTTTCCAGTTCATTCGGACAACAATGGCTAAGTTTCCCAGTTGGAACCAATAATTACAATGGAGTTAGTATTGGAGATTTAGATATACAAGGAAATGCTTTGACAATTGAAGCATTAGTTACACCTAAATATTCTACATCAATTTACTATGATATTGTAACTAAGTTATCAAATAATGTGAATTGTAATTATTATTTGAGAACTACAGATTTTGCAATAAGGACATCTACTGCATTTGTTTCCTTATTAAATCCAATGGTACTTTGTTTGGATTCAACATATCATTTAGCTGGAACCTATGATGGGGACAGTATGAAATATTTCGTAAATGGAAAGCAAGTTGCCTCACAACATATTTCAGGCAATATGGTTCAAAATAATTTGAATACTACAATTGGAAATACAAACCCTCCGTCAGGATATTTTGAGCAATTTATTGGTTACCTTGATGAGGTTCGAATTTGGGATGTTACCAGAACTCAAAGCCAAATTGCTTCTAATGAATATAATCTTCCTACTCCTACAAATCAAGTTGGATTAAAAGCATATTACAAGCCCGGTGCAAACTTTACTAATTTACAAGGAAATCCTGCTTGGGATGGGACTATTTTCGGGTCACAATTAGTTCAAGCCATTAATCCATATTTCAATGCTGTTGTTTCAACAGGATTTTGTAATCCTGTTGGATTATATGAGACTTTTGATAAAACTAATTTTAAAGTTTATCCTAACCCTTCTTCTAATGGAATTTTCACAATTGATTTCCCTGAAATTTTAAATTGCAATTTTGAAGTTTTTAATCAAATAGGTGAAAAAGTAATTCAAATGCAATTAATTAATTCGAAAACAAATGAAATAAATTTGAGTAACTTTTCTAATGGTATTTACCTAATTAAAATAAATACTAGTAATGTTGTTTTCATGCACAAATTAGTGAAAAATTAATTTTGAGTTCTATAAATATAGATGCTAATATGAAAACTATAAATTTATTCTTAAAATCGATTTTAATTACTTTCTTTTTTTTATCAACGGATATTAATGCACAAGTCTCAACTATTGGTTTAGTAGGTGATTATTCGTTTAATGGAAATGCGAATGATATTAGTGGATTAGGAAATAATGGAATTGTTTGGGGTGCAACTTTAGCTGCGGGTAAAAGTGGACAACCAAATACGGCTTATCATTTTAATGGTACAACTAATTATATTGAAGTGCCTAATTCTCCATCTTTGAATTTTGATACCGCTATAACATTATACGCACTTTTCAAGCCTGAAGGATTTTATAATGGTCCATGCCAAAATAATAGTTTGATTACAAAATGGAACAGCAACAATGGAGGTGAAGGATACGCACTACAATTCACAGATAATGTTTATGATTTAAATTGCAATTCAATTGATACTAATCACAGTATTGCATTAGGTATATCAGCAAACAATAATAGCAGCGGTCTTGGAATTCAAGATTATGGATTCTATATTCATACAAATCAATGGTATTGTTTAACCTTTACTCAATTAAGGGATACCCAAAAAGTTTATATAAATGGAATATTATATCAAGCCGCACACATTTTTAATCAACATATAGGTAATAATAACCTTTCCTTGTTGTTTGGGAAAAATAGCTTAGGTATTCCCTCTTTTACTGGTATCATCGACGAAATAAAAATTTATAATCGTGCATTAAGTGATTTTGAAGTTTCATCACTATGTTCTTCAACAAATACAGCTATTCATGAAAACTTGAACAAACAAAATTTTACTTTTTATCCCAATCCTTCTAAAAATGGAATTTTCAATTTAAATGGAATATTTAATGATCCTTCAATTACATTTGACGTTTATAATGCATTAGGTAAATTAATTTTAGAAAAGCAATTTAAAGAGGGCGAAAATATTATTGTAGACTTGACTAGTTATCCTAGTGGAATTTATTTGGCTGTTATAAAAGCAGGAAATAATATTAAAACAAGAAAAATTGTAAAATCATTTTAAAATAAATTATGAAAAACAAACTTACGTTTACAATATTAATTCTAATACTATTTTGTGGTTGTATATCTGAGGCCCAAGTCTCTAATTTAGGGCTGGTAGGTGATTATTCATTTAATGGAAATGCCAATGATAATAGTGGATTAGGAAATAATGGTATTGTTTGGGGTGCAACTTTAGCTACAGGTAAAAGTGGACTACCAAATACAGCTTATCATTTTAATGGAACAACAAATTATATTGAAGTGCAAAATGCACCTTCGCTAAATTTAACTACGGACATGACACTAAATATTGTTTTTCAATTGGAAACCTTTACCAATAACCCTTGTCAATCAAATACTTTAATTCAAAAATGGTCGCCATCAAATAGTGGTGGTTATTGTTTTCAAATATCAGATAATGGACTAGATTTTAATTGTAATGCAATCGATACAAACCTTGACGTTTTATATTGTATAATTGGATCTAGTTCTTCGAATGTTAATTTAAATTATGGACATTTCATTCATTCTAATACTTGGTATTGCGCTACTTACACCCATTCTTCTGGAATTGAGAAAATTTATATTGATGGTGCGTTAGTGAATTCACATGCTATTTCAACTTTCACAGGTACAAATAATCAATCATTATTTTTCGGATTAAATACTTTAGGAGTGCCTGCATTTAACGGCAAAATCGACGATATAAAAATTTATAATCGTGCTTTAAGTGATGCTGAAGTTGCATCATTATGTTCTTCAACAAATACAGCTGTTGCTGAGTTATCTTCTTTCTCTAATTTTATTTTATCACCAAATCCATCATCAAACGGTTTGTTTCAATTGAAGAGTGATTCACGATTTGGAAAGTATGATTGTGATGTATTTAATTCTATGGGACAACTTTTGCAAAACCATCAATTCAATGGACTAGATAATTCAACTATTGATTTAAGTAATGAACCAAATGGTATTTATATTTTGAAAATAAAAACTGGTAATAATACTTTCATTAAGAAGTTGTTGAAATATTAATATCCCATTCGTTTCAAAATATTTTAACACAGATGATTAATTGAGATTTTTTCAAATTGATAATTTAATTTCTAATACCTTGCTTTCGCGGGATCAAAACCCGGATGTAATCTGAACAAAGAATCTTGAAGTTCGGGATTATAAAGTGGGCGACTGTTGAAATAAGCTCTTAATGTTTGAGTCCAATCATACCAATGTGTGTGAAGTGATTTATATCTTAGAACACGTATATCGTGGATTTGATATTGAGCAATTGCTCCTCTACACATCGGACAAGGTTCGAAGGTAGTAATGAGTTGAAGTCGTTTGCGATCTAAATTCATGAATTTTTTGTATCCGAAAACATTTAATGCAGCCGAAATAGCATTTATCTCTGCATGACCACCAGCTTTATTTGCATCAATAACATCATTTTCGCCAGCACCAACTATCAATTCGTCATATATTAGAATGGATGCTACGGGCACATCACCGCGCTCTGCTGCTTGCGCACCGAGTTTAGCAAGTGTATCCGTTAAGTATGGAGATAATTCAGCAGGCTGGCTCCATCGCCCTGATAAGGGAGAGAAGATGAGCAATATTACAATGGTAATTAAAAGTAGAAAGAAGGTTCTCCAATAATTCATTTGGTCGAAATTAGGATTTTTCAAATTGCTTTCTGCATTTTCGTAGCATGAAACCTTTAATTCAAACTGCCAAGGCTGTATGGTTGGTAAGACCAGCTGTTTTTTATGGTAATGAACAGACGCAAAGTAGTAATGCTTTTCAGGATGTGGAAGTTCAGGATAAAACGATTTTAAATGAGCTTGTACAAAATGAGTTTGATTCTTTTTGTAAATCTTTAACATCTGCCGAGATTCGATTTTTTGTAAATGAAAATAAAAATACCAATGCCCCAGATGCGATTTTTCCAAATAACTGGATTAGTTTTCATCATGATGGAACTGTAATTATTTATCCGATGATGGCGATTAACAGAAGAGCCGAAAAGGATTTGTCGCTTCTTGAAAATATTAAATCAGTATACCATATTTATACTATTCACGATCTCTCTGAATTAGAGCATGAAAATAAATTTTTGGAGGGAACAGGCAGCATTGTATTTGATCATGTAAATAGAATTGCATTTGCTTGTATTGGTGTAAGGACTGATTTATCTGCATTTGAATACTTGACAAATAAGTTAGGATATGAACCTTATCCCTTTACTTGTAATGACCGAAATGATTTTCCTATTTATCATACCAATGTAATGCTTAGTATTGGTGAAACGTATGTTATTGTTTGCAGTGCTTCAATTGCTGATCGTAATCAACGTGATAAATTAATGCTGAAATTAAAAGAAAGTGGCCGTGTTATTATTGATATTACTTTTGATCAGTTACATTTATTTGCAGGAAATATGTTACAAGTAATGAATCAAAAGGAAGAGCTTATCACTGTTATATCATCAACAGCATTTGATTCGTTAACTGATATTCAATTGACAATTTTATTAGATCATACACGTTTGCTTAGAGTTGAAATTCCAATGATTGAAAGAGCAGGAGGAGGAAGTGTGAGATGTATGATGGCAGAACTATTTTTTGCCGGAAAAATTATTAATTTAGAAAATGGAACGTACTACATATTTTCAAGGAGTTAAGGTTATTGAGTTTGCAAGCGTGTTAGCGGGACCTGCTGTAGGAATGTTTTTTGCTGAGCTAGGTGCAGATGTAATAAAGATTGAAAATAAAAATGGAGGCGATTTAACGCGTCATTGGAAAACAGCAAATGAAAATTCAAACGCAAAAACATCTTCTTATTTTCATGCTGTAAATTGGAATAAGAAATCTTTATTTCTTGATTTGTTGAATGAAACTGATTATGCTTTGGCATTGCAACATATTTCGGAAGCAGATATTGTTCTTGTTAATTTTAAAGAGGGTGATGCGAAGAAATTTAATCTTGAAAGTAATTATTTACGTAAGAAATTTCCTAAACTTATTATTGGAGAAATTATTGGCTATCCTAATTCTGATAGAGTTGCTTACGATGCGGTTTTGCAAGCAGAAACAGGATTTATGTCGATGAATGGAAAGACCGATTCTGGCCCACTAAAAATACCAATTGCATTTATAGATTTGTTTGCTGCCCATCAACTAAAGGAAGGAATTTTACTTGCCATGATGCAGAAAAATAAAAATAATAATGGCGCTGTTGTTACTGTTTCATTATTTGAATCTGCAATAGCATCATTAGCAAATCAAGCGAGTAATTATTTAAATAATCATCAGGTGCCAAAACTTTTAGGTTCCTTGCACCCTAATATTGCACCTTATGGTGAAGTGATGTATACTAAAGATGGTAAACAAATTATTTTAGCAATTGGAACTGATCAACAATTTTATCGACTTTGCAAAATATTGGATTTGGAAAGTATTGCGAATGATGAGAACTATAAATCAAATCTACAGCGGGTAAAAAATCGTATGTCGTTATATGAAAAGCTTAAAATAGTTTTTAGTAATTTAAACGCTGACATGTTACTATCTCAATTTGACATTCATAAGATTCCTGCAGGGAAAATTAATAATCTTGAACAAGTTTTTGAGGATGAAAATGCAAAGAAGTTGATTCTTGAACAAATAGAAGAAGATCAAACAATAAGTAAACGTGTAAGTACCATCGCTTTTAATATTGAATAGCATGAATTATATATTGCCGAAAAATTACCAATTAAAATCACCTTCTTCTGAAAAGGAATGGGAGTTGTATTTTGAAACGCGGTGGAGAGTTTTAAGAGCTCCCTGGAATAAACCTAAAGGTAGCGAACGCGATGAAATGGAGGAACAAACTTTCCATTTAATGATTCTTGATGAGGATGAAAATGTGGTTGCATGTGGCAGATTACAAATGAATACTTTAGAGGTAGCACAAGTTCGATATATGGCTGTATTGGATCAAGAGCAGGGCAAACATTTAGGAA
>JBBRAW010000152.1:0-6101 GCA_038206385.1 Bacteroidia bacterium
AGTAAATAAAAGTCCATATACTCCTTTTCCATATCAAGTCCAATACAAATGTCTTTTACTTCTTTTAAAGTCGCTAAATACTTACTCGGTTCGTTTAATGTCGTGGAAAGAATATAGTAAACATAATTTCTTATCGTCAAAAGTTTATCACTTGTTTCAAGGTTAAGGTCAGCCAATACTTTGTCTGTTAATTCTTGAAGTTCAAATTGATTGTATGGCTCACTGAGTCCAGCAAGAATATATAAGTTGGTTGATTCGTAACCTGCTTCAATCATTTCCAAAGCCCATTCAGCCCAACTTTCATCAATGTCTTCGTTGAAGGCTTTTTTCATTAAAACTCTATATGTCGAGATAACTTCTTGCATACTAATCATAAGTTACATTACCAATAATAATAAAGTCTTGTTCATTTGTCTCCTCGTTAATTAGGCTACCGTTCACTGTTACTGAATAATATTGTTGCAAAAGTTTAAACGTTTCGTTCTTAAATCGTGGTGTCAATAACAATATGTCACTTGAAAATGTCTTTCCTTTAATTTGTTGAGTAAGCTTAATTTTTAGTTTGTCACCATTTCGTTCAGTTAAAATTTCACCAAACAAGTTTCCGTGAGTCCACTCGAATGGTTCTGCAACTACAATTCTAACTGTCGGTTTACTCATTGTCTTGGTGTCGTTTAAAATGCCGCATAACTTAATATTTACGAATATAATAAATCGAAATCATTTTCAACCGTTTCCAAATACTTGCGTTTGAATTAAAATGTTTAATGAGCAAATCATAAATTGAATTATTTATTAGATGCTTTTTTGGCTTTCGAGGCTTTAAGATATTCTTCACGAATTTTTGCAAGACCAATTTTCGAGCAATCCAAAATTAATTGTGCAACAATTTCAATCGGCATTTCATTTTCGTTCTCAAAATTAATGCAGCCTTTCTAAAATTTAGCTTTATTTAAAAGCGATTTGAATTTCGAATACAAAGTTGGTGAAGCATAAATTGGCAGAACATGTAACGACATATAACTTTTGATGCTTGCAAGTCCGTATTTCATGAACCCATTGTTCTTATACAAAATCATTTCTTTGCCCATCATTTTTTCGACACTTGCTTCAAAAGTTTTGTCCAATTCGATATTAGTCTCGTGAATTATTTTTAAATGGTTTTTTCTTTCGACAGGTTGATTTAAAATGTATTTTGTAATTAGATCATTCATTTTTTTATTTCTAATATTTCGTAAGACAAATGTTTTTACGTTTAAATTTTTCGTTTTAATTTTAAATATTTATGTTTAACAAATCATCAACAACCTATACTGTCCAGATTTTTCCTTTGGTGCACGGTGAATACAAGGAGGAACATTAGATTCAGGATGATCAACTGCCAGCCTCCATAAGTTTCCAACGCCTAAACTTCTAGCAAGTGCATTTGGATTAGCTTGATAATGTAGATCAAAGAAATTGTCACTCAAGAATGATTCAAAACCTTCATCTTTTCCATGATAAAGTTTTTTGAGTTCATCTCGTATTTCCGGAATATGTACTTTCTTTTCTCCTTGTGAATTTGGAAGTATTTCACTTGACTCGCCAAAGTAAGTACATAAAAATGTTTCGGTTGGAATAGGGGAGCGATCTATATGAAAAGAATAAACATCGGTGGGAAAAAACGGGTAAGTATCATCCGTATCATATTGCTTTATCACATTAAGGGTTGGTGATGCGCCATGATCTTTCAATGCCTTCAAGTCGCTTAATAGAATTTCTCGTGCAAGTTGTCCTTGCTTACTCAATTTGAGTTCTTGAAGTTCTTCTTGTTCAACAACTTTTATATTTTCGTTTAGTGTTAGCTTGTTAACAACCTCAGAAAAATCACCACTTAGTTTACGAGTCCAACATATTGCATTAATTTCTCCACTAAATGGTGTAGAAATTAGCTCATGAAAATTGGTGACATAGCGAATTTGATTTTCAGCAGGAGATAAATCAATCATAATATTAAATTTATGGATAAAATCATCTGACCAAAATAGTTGTTAAAGCTTGTCATCTATAAAGAACATTGAGCTTAAAGTTAGAGTTCGGAAGTGCGCGACATGTTATAAATTAATTTCTCACGCTACCCAAATATAGAAATATTTTTCATACAAAAAATTAGTAACTCGCAATAAAAAAAATATTTTTATTTCAGCTATTTAACTGTTTTTTTTTGCGTTGCAGTAAGAAATAATCAATTGAGAAACGATCATCTTCGCTTGGCATTGCCAAGATGAATATCAGTAACGCTAGTCGAGGTATTACATGAGTATGAAACTCATAGAATGGATCTTTTAGAAGATGTCCGTATGTTACGATTACTAATACGAAGCCGATGGAAATTAGTGCTTCGCGTATTCGAAAACCAAGTATGACAAAGGCACCGGCTACGAGTTCGATAAATGGGATGATTATACCAACGATCCATAGCATCCACGTTGGTAAAAACGTTTTTGAATATGGTTCTACGAATAAATTGTGTGCATGATCAATTGGTCCTATTTGAAAGACTTTATAAAGACCGACCATAAAAAATATTAAGCCTAAAATTAATCGTGCGAATAGCAGAGCCCAACTCCGAGATATACTTTTATTATTTTTCATTTAATAATCGAATTAATTTTCAGCTAACAAATAGCCTTCATTGTTAAAAGCGAATATAGTGATTCAATTTCATTTACAAATTCTTATTGCCGACTAGAAATACTTATATCCGAGTAAAAGTGGGTATTATTCGATGTTTGGTTTTATGTTTCGTAATTTAGTTAACAAATTTTATTGAATTTAAATTACATTATCATTTATTTTTTCTTTTTTGACGGTTTACATTCTTTACAAAATTCCGAAAGTTCTTGTATTTGTAGAAGCACATCATCTTGTAATATTTTTAATTCATCTTTTTTTATTCCAAGATCAGTTTCTTTTCCAGCTTTCGTAGATCTTTCAGAAAATTCAATCAATATATTGTCAAAAATTGGTTTTATAAAACTGACATCTGAAAACGTTGCTTTTTCGTCGAAAATTTTCTTTCTGAATTTTCTATCGCACAATTCTGATAAATCAAATTGATATTGAGCGAATGCTAATAAATCCATAGCAATTGCACTATCGGGTGCAACTAACGCAGAACTATTTTTTTTAAATTTGCAATTAACTTTTGAATTAAAATTTTTGGTAAACATAAATTCCATATTACTCATATAAAATGAGAATTCTGGTCCACACGAATTAAATAGACTATAAACTTTCACATTTCCAATTTGAGTCGAAGCAGACTTGAAATCTGAAATCTGGAGTTTGAATTTTCCATCTCAATTAATTTCATCTTGTGCTTGAAGAATTCCAGATGAGAATAAAAAAAAGTAAATAATTATATTTTTCATAGTTGATTTTTGGCAGTTGCCTATTGCTAACAACGTTTTTTTAGACGAATATACTACATCAAATCTAGTTACAAATATTTACATATGGATACTAATGATTGCAATTCGATATTTGATGTTATTTTTGAGAATTTAGTTGTAATTTGTCTTCAGAATTACGCGGGAATTAGCCCTATTTAACAGTAGAAATCAAAAATTTTACCGGAAAGAAAATTCATTAAATCATATGTAAATATTTACTTCCGACTACAATTGTTTAATCTTCGATGTTTGGTTTTTTGTTTCGTAATTTATTTGACAAAAACTTTGAATTTCCCTAAAAATAAAAGCTTATCTTTTAACTACAAATACTTACTTCCGACTATAAGTGCTTAATATTCGATGTTTGATTTTATGTTTCGTAATTTTGTTGACAAAAGACTTTTCTAAAAGTAATAAAAACAAGAATTTCACCGAAAAGAAAACTCTCTAATCATGGAGCAAATACTTACTTCCGACTACAAATGTTTAATATTCGATAAGTATTTTTTTGTTTCGTAATTTAGTTGACAAAAGCCAGAATTTCCTAAAAATAAAATCTTATCTTTGAGAGTGTAAAGAAGATTGTGTAAACAGAATTTAGATTCGGCATCTGTTTTCAAAGATAATTAAAAACTGATGTAGAATAATAGCCCAGTAAGCGATGGTATTCTTCCAGGCATCTTCAATGTTTTTAATGGATAAGTAAATCGATTTCGTTGCTGCATTTTCATTGGGGAACTGTGTTTTTGTTTTAGTGTATTTCCTTATTCCTCTATTAAGATTTTCAATAGTGTTGGTGGTGTATATGATTCTCCTTAACTCAAGCGGATAATCAAAATAGGTTGATAAATTATCCCAATTTTCCTCCCAAGAAGTGATTGCATATTTGTATTTCGCTTGCCATTTTATTTTAAATCTGCCTAATTCTTCTAATGCGAGTTGCTTGTTAATTGAAGTGTATACTTTTTTCAAATCTGCACAAAATTCTTTTTTGTCTTTCCACACTACAAACTTGCAGCTGTTACGGATTTGATGTACAATACAAAGTTGTGTTACTGCTTCAGGGAATACCGCTTTTATAGCTTGTGTAAAACCTTTTAGGTTGTCAGTACATGCAATTAAAATATCCTCTACACCACGAGCTTTTAAATCGGTAAGTACGCTCATCCAAAATCCAGCAGATTCGTTTTTTGATATCCAAAATCCAAGCACTTCTTTCATTCCTTCCGCAGTAAGACCGATGACAATGTAAACGCATTTATTTATCACTTTTCCGTCTTCTCTAATTTTAATTACAACACCATCCATCCATACTGCAAAATATACTGGTTCTAAGCTCCGTTGTTGCCATTCTTTTGCAGAGATCATTATGTTCTCGGTAATATTGGAAATAGTAGTTTCACTAATCTCCAAACCATAAATTTCTTGTACTTGTTTGCGCACATCGGAGGTCGTCATTCCTCGACTATACATACCAATTATTGAATCTTCTATTTTGCTGCTAATAGTTCGACCTTTAGGTATTATTTGTGGCTCAAACTCTCCATTGCGATCTCTAGGAATATTTAGCAATACTTCTCCTACATTCTCTGTTATAACAGTTTTGGGAAAGGATCCATTGCGACTATTGCCCGTGTTGTAGCCCTCTTTAGTGTGTTTAGGATAACCAAGATGCTCCTCTAACTCGGACTGAAGCATTTCTTCGACTCCTTGTTTAAATACAGAATTAAAATACTCTTGAAATGATTCCTTGCTTTTAAATTGCTTAAAAAAGCCTTTGGGGAATTGCTCTCCCGGTTTGTTCTTGTGCATATGCATATTTGTTTAAAGTTATGAAAAAATCTCTAGTGTCTAGCGCTCCGTTTCGCTACGCTCCACTCCGCGATAGACACTAGTTCCGATAACCTAAATTCCCGTTTACACAATCTACTTTATACTACCATTAATTTACTTTTTTTACACAAAACCTGATTTGAAAAATAAACATCCATTAACCAAAAAACTGTCTTTGGAACACAAAACCCGCCTTTTGGAGTTGCAGTTAGCTGCTGGTATTATTTGTTCATATTGGTTAAATCATTCCATTTTATATTAACATATTAATATCTTTCAAAAAAACTGTTTTTAAAATTTGCACCTCAAATATTTTAAATTCAAAATGCTTTGATCTAAATATTATCTTTCTTTTTGAATCCAACTATCGCTACACTCTCATTCCATAAAGCCAACCACTTCATTTTATCATACGATTCGTGGGATGAGGGAATGATTTTATCTCTGTCAAAATATTTGCCCGTCATTTCCCGATACTTATCATTCATTAAAAGCTCTGCTAAAATCTTACCCGATATTGATGGATTGCTAACTGCTTCTTTGGTAAAAATGGGTAAGATGTGTTTAAGAAAAAATTTTGTGAGAAACATTTTATTCAATCCTCCTAAACCTGTGTCAGGCATTAGTCCCGGGTTGAATGCATTAACAGTAATCGACCTGGTATTTTCTAATGAGAGTTGCCTTACTAATTCATATGTGTAAAATAATAAACAGAGTTTAGTTGCAGAGTAGCGTTTGCTGCCTGAATTTTTTATGGGACTAAATGGTTTTTCTGGATAGGCCATATCCTTCGCACTTTTGTAGTCAGGTCTAAATGATTTCATAGGTCCATCA
>JBBRAW010000153.1:0-6090 GCA_038206385.1 Bacteroidia bacterium
TGTAGTTGTTCCACAAGTATTCGTTGTTGTTACAAAATAATCACCAGCTGTTGTTGCTGTTAATGTGCTTGTTGTTCCACCTCCAATACTCCATGTTCCACCAGTTGAATTACCACTCAATACAACATTACCACCAGAACAAAATGTTGTGTTGCCACCTGCAGTAATTGCAGATGCAGTTGGTAGAGGATTAACAATTACAGTTACATTTTGTGTATTACTTCCACATCCGCTTGTAGTAATGGTAAAAGCATAAATAACACTTATTGGTGAACTTGTAGTATTGATTAATATCTCATTTGGATTTGCGCTTTGTGCTGAAGTAATTGCTGCATTACTAATTCCACTTACAGCTGCTCTAGTCCATGTAAATGTTGCACCACTAGCAGTACTTGTTGGCGTATATGTAAAAGAAGTATTGGTACAAATTGCAGGTGGCGTTAAGGAACTACTTAATGTTGGTGAAGATCCAGATGAATATGTAAATGTAAATGGATCGGATGCAATTCCATTTGCTGTTACAGCCAATGAATATGTTCCAGTCGGTAATCCTACAGGCAAATCGAAGGTAGCAGTATCAGGAGCGCTTCCTCTTAAAAGTCCTGTGCTGTTCCAATTTGAAGTTCTAACATAATATACGTTCGTACCAGATGTTAATCTTATTACAGGATAGTTTGTTGCCATCTGCCAATCATCACCATAACCCGCGCCTTCAGAAATTCCATTAAATAATGTTCCTGTAATTTTATAGGTAGTGCATCCTGTTGCTATAACCGTTGCAACTGTTGGCTTACCAGAAACTAATTGCGTACCACCTGGTGTATAGACGTAATATTGTTGACTACCTTGATCATTGTATAATATTCCACCATTCGGTAAATCTAACATGTTTGAAATATAACTTCCATGATTTAAAGATGCAGAACCTCCGGGTGCTAAAATTGAAGTGAATGTATTTGTAAGATAGTTGAATTCATAAAATGTTGTTGGTGATGGAAAATGATTTGCCGAAGTTGGAACTGGTGAAACTGCACATAAAATTTTCCCATTAATCATCATTGCAGCGGGCGCATCAGGAGCACCTTTTGCTCCAGGAAAATCAGCTGCGGCAGCCCATGATCCAGGACTTGCAGTACCTGATGGTGTATAAAATGCATTATGACCCGATGATCCTAAAAATAATGCTCTTCCATCAGGCAACAATATTGCTGCTCCAGCTTCATCACCAAATGCATCATATAATTGAACAGGTACTGTACCATCGTTCACCCAAGTATTTGTTGCAGGTATATATCGTTCAGATGCCGTTGATAATCTATTGATATATAAAACACTATTATCTGCGAGTTTTACCCATGCTGATTCATTGTGAATACCAAGTGCTGCAGGTCCATTTACATAGGTATTTGAAATTGGATTGTAAATTAATGTTCCTGTTAAACTTCCATTAACTAATGCTTGCAAAACTTTTCCATCAGGAAGTATTTCTGAATTTGCATCTGATACAACCGATCCTGGTGCAGCTGTATTTGACCACGTATTGGTAACTGGATTATATACTTCTCCTAATGATCCGCCAGTTCCATATTCTCCTCCTGCAACATATATTCTTCCATCTTTTAATACTTGAGATGAAAAATAAAGTCGCGTACTTGTCATTGGTGCTAATGCCGACCATGTTCCATTTATATAACTACCATGAATATCTGGAGTTAATTTATTCCATCCATTACCAATATTATCACCACCGCCAGAAGTATTTTTTGCCATTACCGTTCCATCAGAAAGTAATAACATTAAACCACCGCTTACACTAGGTGATAAATTCGTTAAAGCAGTCCATGTTCCCACAGAAGCGATTGTTTGATTTCCAGAAGGACATGTAACTGTTGGAATAACTGTACCCATTGTTCCAGATCCAACAATTTGTGTAGCGCAACCAGATAATATATCGCCAAGTGTGGACGTATTTTTAATATCGTAAGTTATCCAAAAATTATTTATCCCTTCTGATAAAGTTGCAGATCCTGAAACAGTATATGCTCCATTCGGATTAACTACTGTTGAACCAAATTGAGTTGACGAAGAAAAAATACTATTGATACCAGTAAAATATACTTTAGCATTTGTAATATCAGTAACTGGATTTGTTGATCCGGTTGTTGACAATGACAAATTTGAAATTACAAATGGTGATGTAGTTCCAGTAACTGAAACCTGAACTTGTATTACTGGATTTACTGTTGTTCCTTGCGATACTGATTGTCCATTGTTAACAAATGCTGTTGTACTTGAGTTAAAACTCATAGGCACAATCGCACCAGGTGTCCATGTATATGTCAAACCTAAACTGGGAATATTTGATGATGACATATTACAAACGGAACTTAGGTTTGCGCCAAGCACTGAAGTTGCCCAAGTATGAGTTCCATTAGTAATCATTCGAATATTAAAATCGGAGGTTGAACTTCCTAGCAACCCAACATTCCCTGATTCCGTTCCTGTATCAGCACACGTATTTGCTCCCATTGTTGTAGCATCTGTTGATGTACCCCACACTACTTGAACTGTATTTGATGTTTCGTTTAAAATAATTTGAAATGTCCAATGATTTACATTTGAATTTCCATAATGATCACAATCCGACCACTGTGTTACAAATTGACGATTTGGAGCTACACCTCTTGTGGTATATTGAATTGATGAACTTGCAGATGCACCAACTAAATCGGTACCATATCCTGCAATTGTATTTAACGGACTACTTTGCAAACCGCAATAAACAGTAGCTGGCACAGCACCCATAGTGATGTATCCATTTGAATTAATACTTAGGGTTGAATAAAGCGAACCATTATAATTAAAAGCGAAAGGAATAGTAATGAGTGCTGAAGAACTATCATCCCATGTACCAGAAGTAAATGTTGTACCAGATATCGCTAAATAATTTGTAGTTGATGTTCCAAATGTATAATTAGTAATTAATGCTTTCGCGGGATTAAACATTGCAAATAAAAACATAAACATTAGTATGCTTTTCTTTAAGGATGCAGATTTTAAAACGTTAATTGCTTTGTAGTTGTGATATGTCATATTTTTCTGATTTGTTTGTGTAAAAGTTGTTCTTATTGACATTAAATGAATGGTAATAATTATGAATTGTTTTGTGATTTAATAATGTAACTATTCGACTTCTGAAATTGAAATTTATTTCTGTTTTTCAAATAACCTTTTCCCTATTTCAGAAAAATGGAAACCAGCAAAATTTCTTTACCAAATGTATTAAAAAGGATTCGATTTAGAAAGCTTTAGGAAGCTTTTTCAAACATTCTTCTACAAACACTATTTTCAATGGTTTATAAACCTTAATTCAAATTGGAAAGGGAATCGATTCGAAAATCAATTCCCTTTCCAACATTTTTTTATGCTTTAGCGATCTTATCCGCCATAAAATTCTACTATTTTACAATTTTACGAAGCAAATAATTGCCTTTGCTTATTGCTTTACAACTTGTATCATTCCTTTTCCAGAATCTGTATCAACAATAACACAATAAATTCCTGAAGGCAATTCTATCAATGAAATATCAATTTTAAAATGATTGCCAGCAATAGGATAAATTGTTTTTGTCATCATACTTTGACCTAATGAATTTTGCAATCTAATTTTTGCTTTACCATCATTTGAAATGAATTCTACTTTTGTTTTATCAGAAGTAGGATTTGGTGATGATTGTAGTTGTGAAGCAACAGTAAATTCATTAATTCCTATAGTAACGATTGTAATGGTTTTAATAATTGTATCAGGAGTGCAAATACCATTTGAAACTATTAACATCACGTTATAAACACCGCTTGTTGAATAAGTATAAATAGGGTTTTGACTGAAGCTAATATTACCATCTCCAAAACTCCATTGCCATGATGTTGCTAGTTGCGAGCTATCCGAAAAACTTACTGAATGTCCGTTCGTTACAGAGCCAAAATTAGCAACCGCTGGACTTGCGATTCCTATAGTGATACTATCTGTAGTAGAGCAACCAAATTGATTTGTTCCTGTTGCAAAATAGGTGGTAATTGCTGTAGGATTAACTACAATGTTACCACCAGTTAATCCTACAGGACTCCATGTAAATTGAGCTCCACCACCTGGTCCACCGCCTTGCGCTACTGCCTGCAGCGTAACAGGTTCTCCAGCACAAACACTTGACGCACTTGACGAAACAGTAATTATTGGATTCGTTCGAAAACCAACATTCACATTTGCAGTACCAGTACATCCGAAAGCATCAGAACCAACAACTACATAATTAGAATTATTTGTTGGAACAACACTCGCTGAATCATTAGAAATTAATGTTAAAGTTGGATTAGTATTCCATGTATAAGTTGTAGCTCCTGAAACTACTAAAATAATTGGCGAACCTCCTGAGCAATAATTAACGTTAAATCCAGGAGTGATGGCAACAGTAGGATTTGGGTTAGGACTCACCTGAACAAAAACTACGTTAGAAGTATCCGTTAATGCAGCTGATGTACAAGTAAGATAACAGCGAAAATATTTTGAGCTTGTTAATGTTCCAGAATTTTCTATCGTTAATCCAGTTCCAAAATCCACCCATGGACCTGCAACTGAATCACTAGATTGCCATTGATATGCTAATCCCGCAAATCCAACGGATCCGCCAATAATTGACAATGATGTATTACCAGAGCCACCACAAATTAATGACCTAGCGGCCGTCACAGTTCCTGCTGTTGGAGCACCTGAACAAGAAATTGGAAATGATGTCCAACTCACATCATCGATATAAATATTCGCACCATTTTGAGAAGTACCATTAAGAATAAAATAATTCGTTGAGGTAGTAAAAGTTGCCGGGACATTAAAAGAATACTCATACCAACCATTGGCTAATTCATTATGTGGCAAATTAAAATAACGGCTTCGAGCAATTGCTCCGATACGTTTAGCTCCAGTCAAGCTTGCTGCGGTGTTAATTAATATAGTTAGGCTGTCGCCAGATGTGGAAGTGCTATCACGAAATATCCAAAGACTTACAGTAGGAATGACAGCATTTGTATTGGAGTAATCTATCACTGGTGAAATAAAATCTTGTTGAGTTCCAGGATTGGTATTTCGTGCTGTAAATCGCGCCATTGCTGCACCCGAATGTGGTGCACAAGTAGGAAATATTCCAGCGGTACGTTGTACCCAAAGAGCATTTGGTCCTCCAGCAACAGTTAATGTCCATCCTAAAGGAGGAAAAGTTGTGCCATCGAAACTTTCAGAATTGATTACTTGTGCATTAACGTGCCCGTAAATTGCTGTGATACTCAAAAATAAAAAAAGCAATTTGAACCTCTTCAGTAGGAATTTATTCATTTTATTAAGAATTGGGGTTTATAATTCTTCACTAAAATTACCTTAAATTATATAGCTAAACATGAATAATTAAGATAATCGATGAATAGATGATTTTCATCGGTAAATTAAATTCCGCTTACAGAATCATATTAAAAATTAAAGAAAGATAACGAACATTAAATAGCTATTAAATTAAATTATTTCGATTCAAAAAAATTATTAAAAACAATAATTATATGTATTAAAATTCTACTTTAAATAATCTGTATTTACTTCCCTTAATTTTTGTCTCTAATAAATAAGTATTTGATGACGCTTCAAATATTTTTGAAACATCAAAATTTTCCAGCCTGATTTTATTGTCCTTAGAAAAGTCATAAATCATTTGTTTTTTGATTTCGCCAGAAGTCCGTTTAATAATATAAGTAAACAATGCACCTTTTAAATTATGAATATATTCTTGTGGATATTCATTTAATGCCCGACTATTGTTTTTCATATTATCCAAAAAGAAAGCATAAATTGAAGTATTATTTTGTAGTAGCCTAACTCCAGAATTATTTTTATCCTTGTCATCCTTCTGTCTCGTCCTAAAATAGGTTTACAGTAAAATGTAAACAAAATGGATAAAGAGGTAATAGAAAAAGAGGCAATCATATCCGAGTATTTAACTGGAAATTGCAGTTACAGAAAATTAGGAATCAAGTATGGAATTGATTTCA
>JBBRAW010000154.1:0-6037 GCA_038206385.1 Bacteroidia bacterium
CAATTTTCAAGAATGAAATTTAAAATAATTCAAATCATTTATAATAATCATTACTAATACTATTTATACTATTGCATTTTAAAAATTTAGTCGGTTACTAGTGTAAAAAAATAATAAAATGGATATAAAACAAACGAAATGATTGCTTAATAATTAGTTTAAACATGCTCTAATAATAAAGCTATTTATTTAGAAGGCAATAAGTATCAAGAAAATTAACGAATAACCATCAGTTTAGTTGTGAATAATTGATCCGCATCTTCAACAGAAAAAGTATACACGCCATCACTAAGATTTTGTAAATTTAATCCTTCATTCATGAGTGCATTTATACTCGATGAAGTTTTAAAAATCATACGACCAGCAACATCAAAAATCTTTAATGTACATAGATCCATACCAACAACTTCTTTACCCAATTTAATATGATTCCTTGTTGGATTCGGAACAACAACCAATACTCCTGTCTCTGGAATTGGCGAAAGTGTTCGTGCAATTGAAAGTGTATCGTATCCACGACAACCATTTGCATCTACAATTAAAAATGGATAGTCGCCAGCACTTATATTTGAAATGGTAGTACCACTTTTTTCTAAGGATGGCCAATAAACATAGTAGGGAGAAGTTCCACCGTTAGGAGTTATAGATGCAATTGCGTTCGATGTGAAATCAGTCTCATTTAAAATGTTCGCAGTATGACTTAGTGGTGGCGGATTATGAATAGCATATTGCTCAGCTTGTGAACATCCTCCAACATCCGTAACTATTAAAGAGTAAATTCCAGATTTTAAATTATCGATATGATTACTTTGACTTCCCGTATTCCATTGATAAGAATATGTATTTGAACTTTGTAAAGAATATCCAATGCTACCACTAAATTGACTAACTGTCGTACCTGTTGTTGTAAAAGGATTGCCACTACTTACTCGCTTAATACCTTTATTAATAATAATATCAGAATTTGATTCGGTTATTAAACCCGCAGTATTATTTCCCAATGTATTTAAATTAATATTGTCACTATACAAATAAATTGACCATTTTCCAGTACTTAAATTTATATTGTTTAACGCTAATTCTACTGGTAATCCATTATTTGTTGATAGTAATGTATAACTTCCTAAGTTAGTCCATGCATTTGAATTGTTTTCGAAACCAATATAGGATCCTTGCTTAATCCAAATGGAAATTTTTAATGAATCTTTGATCGTAAGTTTAATTTTATTCAATTGCAATGGTTTTAATGCAGTAACATTAAACATGATTCCGTTTACTTTTTTATCATTCAAGTAAGAGGTAACAATCGTTTTATTAAGATTGCCACCTGATGATGAAACTTCAATTTCACCATTTTTATCATCAAAACAATTAGGTGATTTTTTAACAATAGTTTTTACATCAATGGAGTTGGGCGAAGGCATTATAATTTTTGCATTCTTTTCACATCCGAGAGCATCTGCAATCGTTAAATTATAAGTTCCAGCAGATTGAGCTTTTAATTCCTTCGATGTCAAAGTACTTCCCCAAGTATATTCGTAAGGTTCATTATTATTACTTGCAATGGTATAATTAATATGACCAGTAAAATAGATTGCTGGAATAATTCCTGATTGAAATGGTGTAGCACCAGTAGTTCTTCCGATTCCTTCGAACTGTGTTAGCGCATGATCAAATATATACTTCGAACCTAAAGAAGATGATTTAATTGTTCCTAAATCCCCATTCTTATTCGAGATATAAAAGGAATAAGTACCCTCTCCAAGTTTTAAGATTTGATTTAACTTTATATCGGAAATACGGTTTATACCAAGACTTTGTATGGTGTAAATCCCTAAATTAATCCATGCAGAACTATTGTTTTCATATCCGCGATATGAATTTTGTTTATACCAAATTGTAATTTCATTTAATAAATTATTTTTAATATTTATCGCGATCTTGTTTATGTTGATTGCCTTTTTTGTATTAATATCAAACATTACTCCAGCAGCCTTGTCGTTTGAAAAAGTGTTTGATGATGTTAAATTCCTTGTACATGAATAAGGAGTACCACCATTGGCACCAGCTAAAATTACTCCATCATTTGTGTTAGAACAGCTAGGTTTGTCAACCGAAACAATTGGTTTTATTTCTAAAGGTTGATTAATTGTTGTAAATAATTTTTGCCAACATCCCGATGCATCCGTAACAGTTACTGTATATGTTCCTGCTTTAATATCTTTAATTTCATTTGCATTTACTCCATTCGACCAGTGATAGGTTATTGGATATTCGCCACCTCTATTTCTTACCTTAGCATATCCGTCGCTAGATGCAAAACATTTAACATCCAATGTTCTAAATATTTGGACAATAAATGGAATTTTCGAATATCCAATTGCCGGTAATATTTTACCTGTAAAATCTGCATCAAAAACATCTATTCGAATTCTACCATCAGCACCTTTTCCACCTGATCCATTTAGTTGAGGCGTATTTAAAGTTGAAATTCCGCCATTCCCACCAGTAGCATTTATTTTACCTCTGACAGTAATAGTAGCTGCAGATAAAAATATAGTGCCTCCAGAACCTCCACCGCCAGCTCCACAATGGCTCATTCCATCTGATCCGCCATCGCCGCCATTGCTTAAAATTGATCCAGTTAATGTAACAGTAATTTCTTCGCATGAACTCATTTGAATAATTCCACCACCTGCACCACCACCGCCAGAAGATCGATTATAGCCACCTGAGCCACTACCACCACCTGAACCTCCATAAATTATTTGTAAGGTAGAATCTCCGTAGGGTTTCCCTCCTAATCCCCATAATAAAAATGCATTCGATCCAAATTTAGCATGACCACCGCCACCGCCTCCGCTTAGGTTGAGACCAAAACCGCCTGCACCAATACCAAATCCTTTATTTCCATTTGTTGATGCTGCTGAATTAAAAACACCATTCCCTCCATCAAAACCTCCTCCAACTGCTTTTCCTCCTCTGCTGAGGATATTTCCTATAGTACCGTTTGATCCTTTCCCTCCGCTGGCATTTAAAGTTCCCTTAATTAAAATATCTCCCGTAGATCGAATAATTAACGGATTGTTTCCGATAACTTTTACCTCCACATTTTGGTCGACAATAAAACTCGAGAAATCATAAACTCCACCTACTAAAATGGTATCCGACGTTGCGTGAAAAACACCATTGTTTCCGCTACCACATGTGAAGCATTGCTGGGCAAGCAAACAATTGAAGAAACTTACAAATGATATAAAAAGAAATATTTTTTTAAGACTTAACATTGAACCTTTAAATTTTTATTCATGTTATTCAACGATCAGCTTTAACTAATTGTTCAAGGAGTTAAATGCAAGGTTAATTATAATTATGTTCTTGAATGTGAAGATTTGTAGTCTATTTATTACTTCATTTTACTTAAATGACAAAAAAATACATTTAGATTTTTCCGAATTCTTTTTTAAGAAAGCTTGAATTTTGGTCAACAATGGAATTGTACTCTTGAAGGTTGGGTTTTGATTTTCTAGTATTCAATTAAATTTTCAAGATCAATTTTAGCGAATCTCTTAATTTCACCTCTATAAAACGACAAATTAAAAATTTTGATATGAACTTGGAATAACTTGCAATGTTGAGCTTTCTTTTACTGAAAATATGAAATTTTAACCATACAGAAACGAATTTCAATTCCGTAGTTTATCTAATAATAAAGATAACTGATCCGCTTCATCACTTGAAAGATTTGAGGCTAGATTGTCAAAATTACTTTCCTCTGGTTCCATGTCTCTTAATATAGAAAGTCCTTTTTGGGTTATCGAAATCTGAGCGCTTCTACGGTCTTTAAGGTTTGTAGCTCTATTTACTAATCCAATTTTTTGCAAACGGACAACAATTCGCGAGGTATCACTCATTTTATCAAGCATTCTACTTCGAATCAATTGAATAGAGCAGGGGAGTGGATTCGACCCACGAAGTATTCTCAAAACATTGTATTGCTGAGGTGAGATGGTGTATTTTTTAAATACGGCTAAATGATGGCTCTCGATCCATCCAGCTGTGAAAAGGATATTCAATTGTATTTTGTGGAAGCTATTTCTGAATAGCTTCTGAGATATTTCCTCTTCTATAGGCTTTCCCATGATCGTATTTTGCATTGCTAAGATACGTTTCATGTTGGAATAAATAGCCCCGCCATTGGCGGGGCTATTTAAAATTATTTTGCTTTAACCAATTCTAAGTTTATTGAAATTGATACCTCATCGCTAACAACTAATCCACCAGCTTCAGTTGTCTTACTCCACAATAAGCCATAATCTTTACGGTTAATAGTTCCTTTTGCCTGAAAACCAGCTTTCGTATTACCGTATCCATCCGCTGCTGTTCCACCATAAGTAACATCTAATTTAACGCGTTTAGTTACTGAACGTATTGTCAAATCGCCTTCTAGTTTATAGTTTTTAACATCTACTTTCTTGAAAGATACACTCTTAAAATTCATAGTTGGATATTTTTCAGCATTGAAAAAATCATCAGATTTCAAATGCTTATCACGCATCTCATTATCCGTATTTACACTATTTGCATCTACGCTAAATACAATTTGTGCATCGTTGAAATCTGCTGATGAAGATGTCACTTTTCCTTCGTATGTCTTAAATGAACCTTCTACTTGAGAAACAACTAAATGCATCACAGCAAAATTTACATTAGAATGGGAGTTATCCACTTTCCAGGTCGTTTGTGCTGATGCCGAAAGTGCTATCGCACCTGCTAACAGACTTAAAATAATTTTTTTCATAGTATAGAGTTTTTGATGAGGCAAATATAGATTATTAAAATTACATGTTGCAACATATAATTAAATATTTTGTAATTTTATATGAAAGATTTAAACCTTTATTAGCCCAACCTTCACCGAAGTTAAAATTAATGTCTAATTGTTATAAAAAAATATGCCTCCAGAATTTAGAAAGAAGGTAGCGGAGGCGTTAAATGATTTTTAAAGTCGATCAAATTTCAAAGGGTTTTAATCTCAAACTTGAAACCTCAATTGCGCGTCAATAATGCTCAACCTTTTACAGTTAAGTTCCATCATTTACTCCTTTAAAATTTTGGAAGTGAAAACTTTTTTTCCTGAAGTAAATCTTAATACGTACATTCCACTAACAAGATTAAAAACTTCCATTATAGTTTCTCTTCTTCGATCAACAATTTGTTGCAATACTTCTTTACCCATCAAATCATAAATTTTTATTTCTCCAACATTTTCATCGGTATTGATATGCAGTAGATCATGAACTGGATTTGGATAAACGGTTAATTGCAAATTATAAAAAATTTCATGTGTTCCTGTATTGATTCCGCAAGAACCATCTAAACAACCATTGCTGTCTAATTTAACAATCCATGATTCCTGGTTGTGATTTATTGAATCAATAGACATTCCACACACAATAAATCCATGGTCAAATGTTTCCTGAAAATCTGTGAAATAACAGATGTCTGCATTCAAACCTTTATAAAAATGCTCCCATAATTTATTTCCACTACTATCCATTTTAGCAATCCAACCTATAGGGTAATTATGATTTAAGGAATTATATTTAAATCCAACCATTGCGATCCCTCCATCATTTAATTCACGATTAACAGCAGCTCCTTTTCCTTCAGGAGAGTTATAAATTGTTTTCCATTGAATGTTAAAGCTACTATCTAATTTAGCGATGTATTGTGGATTTGCATGATCATTAACATTAATTATTGTATCTAATGTGGCATTAAGTGTATATTCTTTAATACCAGAGTTTGATATTTCTCCCGCGCCACCACTATTCAATGCGCCCTGATTAAAATCTTTTGTAGTGATTAAATTCCCTTGAAGATCATACATTACCATGTATGGATGGTGCCAATTATTAAAATCTGCTTTTGCACCACTGATAACCAATTGATGATTGTAATTTTCAATCACGTGGAAACTCTGTTCATCCACACCGGTGCCTAAAGTTCGCTGCCAAAGTAAATTACCAAAAGC
>JBBRAW010000155.1:0-6035 GCA_038206385.1 Bacteroidia bacterium
AACAAAAATTGAAAAAGATGCTTTGCATTTGGCATTAAGACCATTGGTCGGGCAAAAAAAACTAATCAAAATTCAGGATGGAAAACAAACCTACTACCTTGGTATATTTGGAAAATATAATACAGTACACGTCTCTTGTGGGAAAATGGGATCATCAGGTAAACAATCATCTTTGACAACGACTAATGATGCAATTACTTTTTGTAAACCTAAAGTAGCAATAATGATTGGTATTGCTTTTGGCAAAGGAGGTAAACAAAACATAGGTGATGTTTTGGTATCAGAAAGCATTACTCCGTATGAGGTACAAAGAGTTGGAAAGAAAACTATTAGCCGTGGTATCAGTGAACCTGCATGTTCGATAATAGTAGATAGATTTAAACATATTACAGACTGGAAGCATGAGTTCTCGTTTTATAATAAAACAAGAACCCCGAAAATAATTACTGGAGAATTGCTTTCAGGTGAAAAGTTAGTGGATCACAATGGATTTAAAGAAAAATTATTTAAGTCCTTTCCGCAAGCAATTGGTGGTGAAATGGAAGGCGTTGGGCTTTATGCTGCTTGTGATAGTAAAGTAAAACACTGGGCGGTAGTTAAAGCTATTTGTGACTGGGCAGATGGAAAAAAAGGAGTGGGAAAGGATAAAAAACAGCTTATCGCAGCAGAATCCGCTGTGGCACTTTGTTTACATGCATTCAATTCATCTCATGCATTTGCAGATACAGGATTGAAATCTCTTAAATCTAAGGCGAAGAAAGATACAAAGGAAAAAGCCATTAAACATTCCACAAAAATTCCTACTGCCAGAGAAATTGAAAAAGAAATAATAGCTGAAATGAAAGAAAATACAACTGTAAAGCTACCAAGCTCAATTAACGAAGTTGTCCAGGCATTTCGGTCACTGGACGATCAGCAAAAAATAAAAATAGCTAAAAAAATAGGCGTTTATGTTGCTGCCTTAAACTCAATGTATGCTCACGAACGTGATAAAGAAATTTTCTCAAGGGCTCAAAAAAACAATGTTCTATCAAGTCTTTGGGAAGAATTGAACAAGATAATTCCATTCGAGAACGCAACAAACCCTTTTACTAACTTAAATTATTAATAGCAATGAATAAAAATAAAATATCAGAATGGCACACTTTATCAAAGTTTTCAATTCAAAATGAAACTTTAGATAAAAGACAAGATTCCATTGAAAATATAACTCAAAGAACTGAGGTTAAATTTTGGCTTGATATAGTTAGACTTTATATTGGGATTTCTGTAAATGGCAAAAATATAACTGATTTTATAAGTGCGTTTTCAGGAGTCGATGATACTTTTCCTTTGACAAAGAATGAAAAACTATTAAAAGTATTAGCGGGAATGGTTTTAATGAGCAAAATGGAATTAGCAACAGATAGTAATTCAAACAATGATGATGAGTCCGAAGAAGAGAAAGCAGAAGCAGAAACAAACGCACCAAAGGAAGAGGAAGATGAAAATGAAGATGTTGAACATGGTGAAATTGCCATCGTAATTAGTAATGCGCTTGTAAATTCTATTTATTTTGGCCAATACAAGTTGGATTCAAAAGTTCCAGTAATCGAAACTGCCAAAGCATATTTAGGCAATTACTCTTTTAATCAAAGAACCTCTGAAATTGATGAGCATGAAGATTCATTAAATGAAACAGCGAACAGATTATCTGAAGAAGAGGACAAATTAGATTCTTCAGAAGAAGAGACCTTAGTAAAAACAACACAGGCTCTCATAAAAGAAAACAAATTACTTTCAGAAGAAGTTAATGTGTTATGGTGGTTGTTTGGCGAATACAGCGAACTGGCAGAGAAATATTTTAATGAGATTGAAGATCATGTGATGGTTATTATAGGTGCGAAAGAGTTATATGACTTATCTCAGTTCAATAGTGAGTTACCAGCTGCTCGCCACATTCTTAGAAAGGCAATTAAAGCATCAAATGGAAATGGGGCAAAACAAACAAGTTTAAAGTTATGCATTGACTCATTGAGTCGTACTCTGAAGGATAAAATTCTTGAATCAAATACTAATTCAATTGATATACTCACGCCTTGTCTTTATGCCTTAAAAAATTCAGACACAAAAGATTGGCAGAAGTCAATTGGATTTAGTGCGGAGGAAAAACTAAATCATAATGGGTTGGCTATGCAATTTTATAAAGAAATTATCTTTATTAACTCAACCAACTAAATCTTTATGGAAGCAGAAATTAAAAAGATTTGCCACCAATCCGGTTGCAAGATATTGGAAGGCGGTAGTTGTTTAGAAAGCATTGATGTAACAAAAGATGAATGTCCCCATTTTTATGCGGATAGTCAGAACGATGATGTGAAGGATGAAAATAGTAATGACCAAACAAAGCAGTCGACTTCTATAAAACTTTTCACTGGAAGAGAATTAAGTTTCAATGAAACATCAATCATCACTAATCGATATGATAGTAAATTAATCGCTATTGTTGGGGAAAGTAAAAGTGGGAAAACAACATTACTCGCAGAGTATTATATTAACTTACAAAAGCAACCAATAAAAGAATACTATTTCGCAGGGTCTATGACTCAGACGGGATTTGAAGAGCGTTGTTTTTATGCAACTGTAGGTTCAAAGGCTAAGAAACCTGATACTGGAAGAACTCAATCGAGGGAATTTAGCTTTTTGCATTTGGCACTAAAGCATAAAGATGAACTTGATAAAGAACCAACACACTTTTTAATTTCAGATATTTGGGGAGAGCGCTTCAGAGAAGCGAAGGGCTCTACAGCTTTAATGCAGGAATTAACAATATTGAAGGCCGCAGACTTTGTTTTATTCATTATTGATGGTGAAAAAATTGCAACTAAAGCAACTCGTGCCTTGACAATAGAGGAAGCTAAAACCTTTATCCAAAAAGCATTAGATGAAAATATTTTTGATTCAAATACAAATCTAAAAGTCGCAGTTTCTAAATGGGATTTTCTGCACTCAGACTCATCGTTCGACTTTGCTGATAAAATAAAAAGGGTTTTCAAAGAGCGATTTGAAAGTAGGTTAGGCAAAATCGAATTCACAAAGCTTGCGGCAAGATCAGAAAATGCAAGCCTCGAAGCGGGATATGGTCTTTACGAGCTTTTAAAAAGTTGGAAAACTGAAAACATAAACGAACGTATTTCTGACACTCCTGAAATTAAACAAAGTTCGAGTCGTGCCTTTTACAAATATTCACTCCCTAATGCTTAATAATTATGAATACAAATAGAATATTATTTGCAGGGATGTATGATTCAGGAAAGACTACGTTTATTGCTGCATTGTGGGCTTATGTTAATTCTGACAAGAAGGATAAACACTTAAAACTTAACACCCTTGCAAACTCTGAAAACGAGTATTTGGATATGATTCGTGCAGAATGGCTCCAATGCAAAAAAGTAACTCGAACCAATTTGAACAAAACGGAAAATGTGAAAATGAATCTCCTGAATGAATCAAATTCGGAAAACGTTATTCTCGAAATACCGGATATATCAGGAGAGCTTTTTAGCAATCACTTTCAAACACGAGAATGGACAAGTGAATACGATTCATTAGTAAATCAAATCAACGGGATATTACTTTTTATAAATCCAAATGACAAGAAGAACAGAACTAATTTTATTGCCGATTCTTTAGAAATAGAAAAGGAATTAGGAGGAACACCTGAGAATAATGAAAATGTAAACTTTGCGACATGGAGTGAAGAACAGACTTCTAATCAAGTAAAATTAGTTGAAACGCTACAATTTATTGAGGCGAGAAAAGACATCGTAACACCGATAAAAGTTTCCGTAATGGTTTCGAGATGGGATTTGATTGAAGAAAAGGAATGCCCATCACCTGAAAAATGGCTCCAAACTAACATGCCACTACTCTATCAATATTTAAAATGTAACACTAACTATTTTAAACCATCTTATTTTGGCGTTAGCGCACAAGGTTGTGATTATGACAATCAGGACGATGTTGATAAAATGTTAGAGGTTGAACCGTTTGAGCGTCCATTTATAAGATTAGAAAATGAAGTAATAAAAGATTTAACAGCACCAATAATTTGGCTAACAGAGAAGTGAAAATAGAATTACATCAATCATTACACGGATACTTAAATGGTCACCAGTTACTGGCATGCTCAAAAGAGTTAAGTATTTACGCTAAGAAAACTTTGCTATTTCAGTCAGATTTAACTGGCTCTATGGTCGAATCAGGATATGATAGCTATATAACAGGTTACCCTTTAAGAGATAGCAACATTTACGTTTTTGCAAAAACATGGTACGCAAGCGAGATGTCAAGACCTGGCTGCGTTTGGACACATAGTTTATTGATAGATTTTGCCGACATAGGAAAGATACCAGAACTGGATTGCTTATACGCTATTTTTAAGCGTCCTGAAGTAAATCAATACACGAGATTTTCTGAAGTACTAAGTTTTGAAATTCCATTCGATGATACCAATTTATCAAAATCCGAATTAGATAATCAGCACAAGTTGCTAATAAATGCTCTTTATGAAAACCCATCGAATAGCATTTTAGTTTTGTCATC
Organism: Bacteroidia bacterium; assembly: GCA_038206385.1. Taxonomy (GTDB): domain Bacteria; phylum Bacteroidota; class Bacteroidia; order AKYH767-A; family OLB10; genus JANXSD01. The sequence continues at coordinate 4,585 of JBBRAW010000155.1, forward strand.
AGAAGCAAAGATGTTCGAAAAAAATATTTTAAAACTTTGGAGTAACCAATGGCCTCGATTAAGAAGGAATTTTACTTTTTGTAGCGGTTCTTTGAGCTTAAAAACCCTTGAAGAAAGGGAATTTGATCTGCAAATAGTTCCTGAAAGACACATTACTTCAGTTGAAAGGCAATCAAAACAAGGGAAACTTCTCGAAAAAAATTTAGAGTTCAATTCTGAATGGATAAAAATTCTCGAAAAACATCCTAAACAGTATTTGCGAAAGTTCCTATGGTCATTTGGTTCCGATATTGAGGGTGAGCGAATAAATTATATTCCGCTATTAAAATTATTTGATGCGGTAAATAATCCTGCCTTTAGTCTTTCAAACATCAACCAATATGTAAATGAGTTTTTCCCATCTCTTACTAAAGGAAAATTTCTCAAGAAAAGTTTATTCGGGCCTAAATCTTTGCTCCCGGTAAGCGAAAAGGAAATTGTCAAATTTCTACTTACAGCAGAAGATCAACCAAATGTTGACTTTAATGAGCTGTCAATTAACGATAGGATTGCAGCATTGGTTAATAACAATGAATTCACAACTAATGAATTTGCTGAATTATTTAAAAATATTAAGTACGAAAGAATAGATAATTCGGTATGGGATAAACTAAAGTTATCCAACGATCTTATTTTACAACTAATTCGAATTGATAATGAATTGATACCGGCATTGATTGAAAAATGGCCATCAATAGCAATCAGTGAAGAGATATGGGAATTTGATTTTTCTATTCAACGACAGATATTTTATTCAATCTTAGAACTTGATAATATCGATTGGCAACTGATAACAAATAATGTACTACAGTTGAAGAGTGAAATAATTTTTGATTTTAGAAAAAACTTAGGTTCAAGAATTTCTGTGTTCTCCTTGGAATGGACGAACTCTTCACTAAATAATCTTTTAATTGAAGAATGGTCAAAATACATTGCTGTTAACGAAAGTCTATTTGGAGAATGGGTATTAGCAAATAAAGATGTGCTTAACCGCAACTTATATCAGCAAATATTTAAGTACCTTACTCATTCAGAAATTGAACGTCTTTCCGTTGAGCCGAAATACCTTATCAAAGGCTATGAAGAGTTTAGAACAAACAGCACGAAAAATTTTCTTAGCTCAATTTCCATCAAATTACTTGCGGTTGGACTGAACAATGAATTGTTTGGATCGCATCTATTGGTAGAAAGAACCTTTCCCTTTGTTTACGGTGAGGTTTGTAAAAATGAAATTGGAAATTACATTTGGAAAGCAATAGACAAAGAATCCGCAATAAAAGATTATTCCGACTTTAATATTTGGACATTTTTTGAGAAAAAAAGTAAAAACAAATTTGAGGCTGAACATTGGGACGTTGGAAGAAATTTGATAATTAAAGTTGTAAATCAATTTTTGAGAAACAGATGGCCTT
>JBBRAW010000156.1:0-6004 GCA_038206385.1 Bacteroidia bacterium
GCTTTTATTGCTGCTAATGAAACCGCCTCGATTGTGAAATTTAATTGGGATGCAAATCGAATAGCACGCATCATCCTTAATGGATCATCGGAATAGGTTATTTCTGGTTCCAATGGAGTTCGAATAATTCCATTTTTAAGATCTGATAAACCATTAAATGGATCGAGTAACATTCCATAATCATCCTTATTCAAACTAATCGCCATTGCGTTAATGGTAAAATCACGACGTTTTTGATCATCATCGAGCGTCCCACTCATTACATCTGGCTTTCGTGAATCGTTTCGATATGATTCTTTACGAGCACCAACAAATTCAATTTCAAAATCCTCCAGCTTTATCATTGCTGTTCCGAAGTTCTTAAACACCGAAACATTTACTGTATTCCCCAATCTTGATGCAAGCAAATTTGCTACTTTTATTCCATCACCGATTACAACAATGTCAATGTCTTTGCATGGGCGATTTAAAAGTAAATCTCGAACAAAACCACCAATTACATAAGACGCTATTTTTTCCTCGCTGCAGATAGATGCAATTCTTTCAAAAACAGGATGTTCTAATTTTATTTGGATACCAGTATTCACTTTGAGTAAAATCTTTGTTTTGCAAAGGTATTAAAAGCGACGGCAGAGGCGAAAAGTATTCGAATAAACTATATTTAAATAAAATGTTGTACTTTCAACATGAGAAAAGTCTTAATAATTTTGATATTTCTCATGTTTCACTAGTTTAATTCTCCATAATTTTAACATCAACTTAAAAAACGATCCATGGAACAAAAATTAATTTACGAGCAACATACAGAACTTATCGAATGGCTCAACAAACTTGCTTTTTATCGAGATGATATTAAAATTTTAAAAGATCGATTGTCGGAAGTTGCTCTAAAGAATACTAACCAAGATATTCTAGCAAATGTTGAACATTTCGAAAATCAATTTATTGTTCAAAAAGAACAAAACGATATTTTGCGACATGATATTAAGCAATATGAAAATGTTATCGAAAAAAGTATTGCAGAAAATCCAACAGCTTCCGATCATCGTAAAATGGATGATCAAGTTGGTTTGAGAGAATCAATTGTGATGTATGAAAAAATATTTGCAGAAATGAGAAAAGAACTTATTAGTTTTTTATCAAAGTGGATGTAGCTATTTTAAAAAAACGCACGATTAATTTTATTTTTTCTCAATTACTTTTACCACTGAAAAACCTTTTATTTCTTTTCCAATCTCAATAAATGTTTTCATGTTTAGTGGGAATTCAAGAAATACGTGAAGGAAACTTAGGAAGAATAAAAATTTCAATCCGCTATGGTAATCATACGCATAAACTACTATAGAAATTATCCACAGTGCTAACGTTGCAATTAAATAACGACGATCTATAAGATGCCACTTAATGATGGAAGTTTTACTAAACCAATTTAAATAATGATAGGTATATGCAAAGGCAATAAAACGCATTACTTTAAATCCAACTTGAGTAGTGAATATTGTTTGTAAGGATTGTGTGTTGAAACTTTTTAAATCTTTAAGGTTTGTAATATTAATGAGGTAATGATTTACTACTGAGAAATCTTTATACGTGTTTTTAACATAATCACCAACTTGATAGGTTAATGATGCTGGAACAAAAAAGAAAAAACTTAATGCGCACAGTACAAATACTAATAATGAAATTATTCCAGTACTACTTTTTGATTTTATAGCTCCGTAAAAAATAAATGTCCCAGTAAAAATAAATACGTGAATAATTGTTGGCAAGAAGATTAAAAAGAATACTAAGTAGAAAGTAGAATTATTGAAGAAGGATGCTGAAATAAAAATTAAGAGTATCGCGATTCCTTTTAAGTACCAATCTTTCATTAAATAAAATGCAAGTGCAGAAAATAATGCAAGGTATGGCGCAAACATCGAAATCTTATGAAATTGTCGGAAGCCCAGATTGGCTAATGTAGCAAATACAGCTAGTAATAACAGCCATAAAAAATCATATTTTCCTTTAACAAAGTAATTCCTTTGATGCAACCATGATATCTCCGTAAGGTAATGCAATGGCCCTAATATTGCATAAGAAAACAAGAATAACTCGAAAGGAATAATGTAAGCCACAATACAGGAAATGAGCATTAATCCAATATTTAGCAAGTTAAGTTCCCTTCCGTTCATTGAGATAGTATTTATCGCTGAAAAATACAAAGAATCCGAATCAAAATATATTTTCAGAATCAATTTTTGTAATTAGTAGTGGTGATAATGTTCGAATTATTAGGAATACTTTATAATAACTATTGGCATAAATAGATGTTTCTTTTATTTAGCGAATACAAATTCGTTGAATGCTTACCTTTACATCAAAGTTTATTCTATGAAATTAAATACAGCAGTTAAATTAAGTGATCTTTCCAATTTGGTTGATGCACGTGTAATTGGTGATGGTAACATGCTTGTAACGGGTATCAATGAAATTCATCGTGTCGAAAAAGGTGATATTACATTTGTGGATCATCCAAAATATTATGATAAAGCACTTAATTCAGCAGCAACTTACGTGATTATCAATAAAGAAGTGGAACCTCCTGCAGGAAAAGCATTATTGTTTTCTGATGATCCATTCCGTGATTACGTTTTCCTTACCAAAAATTTCATGCCTTTTGAACCAAGTACGCAGGCTATTCATCCAACTGCAAAAATTGGCGAAGGAACTATTATTCAACCAAATGTTTCTATAGGTCCCCATGTTGAAATTGGAAAAAACTGCATTATCCATAGTGGTGTTGTAATTTATGATCATACGATTATTGGTAACAATGTGATTCTGCAAGCAAATGTTGTTTTGGGCGCTGATGCATTCTATTTTAAACGTCGCCCTGATTTTTATGATAAAATGTATTCTTGCGGACGAGTAATTATCGAGGATAATGTAGAATTGGGCGCTTGTACTACGATAGATCGAGGTGTTTCATCCGATACCAAAATTGGAAAGGGAACTAAATTCGATAATCATGTGCATATTGGTCATGATACTGTAGTTGGTGAAAATTGTTTGTTCGCCGCTCAAGTTGGGATTGGTGGTTGTGTAAATATTGAAGACAATGTTATTCTTTGGGGACAAGTGGGTTGTCAAAAAGATCTTACAATTGGTGCAGGTGCAGTTGTGCTCGGGCAAAGTGGCATAGGCAAAACATTAGCAGGTAATCGAACTTATTTTGGTAGTCCAGCAGTTGATGCAAGACAAATGATGAAGGAAATCGCCCTCATTCGTAGGCTACCAGAACTTGTTGAAAAATTGAAATAGGAATGTAGAAATGGACTCATTTGCTCATTAGCTTCGTAAAATGGCCGACTTGAACGTAACGGGGGTTCCAACAATAGCTGAATTATTTGTAAAGAAGTTGCAATTGCATTGGCTGTTGCAGATTACGAAGGCTATAAATTATGATCTCCCAGCATCACAGTTGTATGAGATTTATGAGGCTGTAATGCGCGATCAGTTAAAAGTTAAGCGACTAGTTTTGTATATCCATGAAGTTAACTGGAACGAAATGCTAACATATGGTGCGCCAGATGGTTTTAAGTTTTTAAATCCTGATATCCGTTTTGAAGAATTAAATTCGATGGAAAGTAATGGTCTTAGTATGCCTTCCTGGGTAGAAGGATTCGAAAGTATCATTCCTGTTTATCATAATAATCGAGCACTTGCCTATGCTTTTATTGGCGATTTGCAACATGCAGAAATAAATAATCTCAAAGAAATATTACCATTTATTCATACGATTACAAATATTATCGTTGTTGCAATTGAGAATAAACGGCTAACAAAAGATACTATTCATCAAGCACAAATGCAACGTGAATTGGAACTTGCTGCGCGAATGCAGAATATGCTTTTTCCTGCTCATTTGCCATTAAATAAACAAATAGATTTAGCTGCTACTTATCTTCCGCATCAACAAGTTGGAGGCGACTATTACGATTATATTGAGTTGAACGACGATGAATTGATGATATGCTTAGCAGATGTTTCTGGTAAAGGAATTTCGGCTGCTTTGTTGATGTCGAATTTTCAAGCTAATTTAAATGCAAAAGCTCAAGTGTTTAAATCACTTCCTGAGTTAGTGATTGAATTAAATTCGAGTGTTAATAAAAGTGCGAAGGGTGAAAAATTTATTACCGTTTTTCTTGCCATTTTAAATACGAAAACGCATATCATTCATTATGTAAATGCAGGGCATAATCCACCATTTATTTTCGACAAAGATCATTTTGTAATGCTTGATACAGGAACTACAGGGCTGGGAATGTTCGAGGAGTTGCCTTTCATCCATGAGGGCATGGCTTATCTACATCCTGGAGCAACTTTGTTTTGTTATACAGATGGAGTAGTGGAGCAAGAAAATGAGAAAGGTGATATTTTTGGGATGGAGGTATTGATGGATGAAATTAGAAATAATGCAGATGTTTTTACAATGAAAGATTTGCATTTTCGTGTCATTGATGCATTTAATGCTTTTCGAAAAAATACAGAACCAATTGATGATGTAACTTTATTAAGTTGCCGATTACTTTGATAAATCTTTTACGTGATGTTTGCTATGATAAATTTCAAGCGCTACAAGTGCAGATAAGAATCCCCAAAAAGGAACGGATATTTTTTCTGTATCCAAAAAGTAATTTAATGTTCCTTGAAACCAATAAGTAATTAATCCAAGCAATAATCCTTTTGCTAAAATGCGTACACTTTTATCGTCACAAGTTTTGATAAATCTTGATGCGCGCTGAATAGCTACTGCACCGATCATTATAAATAAAATTGGACCTAATATTCCTTGCTCTGATAATGGTCCAAGGTATTCGCTATGTGAACCACCACCAGTTCCATAGTTGGTGCTTATGCGTGATTTTTCACTGTCCTTTTGGTAAGGTGCATACCGAAACATGTAAGTCCCTGGCCCGAATCCAATTAGTGGTTTTGTTTTAAACATGCGTAATGCAGAAGCCCATCTATTCAATCGTTCAATATTGGAATCATCAGTAGAAATATTTCCTATTGATTGAACATGTGAAGCATAATCTGTTGATGAAACTTTTGTATTTCTTCCTAAATACATTGTAATGTCGGTACTGAAAACAAATGATCCTATTACCAACATGGCCAATCCAACATACACAAAAAAACTTTTTAACCGGAATAGTAAAACTAAAAAACAGCCGAATGCTCCAATCAGTCCTACCCATGAAGCTCTTGTATATGACATCACAATTGCAGTGAGAAGAATTATTAAAACTACAAACTGAAGTAATCTACTTCTAGTCGTTTTTTTGCTATCAGTAATCATTGCAAATAATACAGGAATAAAAAAACTAATCGCTGCGCCATACGCCGTATGATCATTGTAAAAAGGTGTCATTGCGGTATGTGCTGCATCTTCCGTAAGGCCTGCTGCAAACTGATTATATAGCGTGTAAATAATCACAATCAAAAGTGGAATCATATACATCCACAAAAATTTAGAGATGTTTTCATATTTAGAAAAAATATAAAGAAACATAAAGTAAAATACACTTACATACGTAATTCGTGCAAGTGTTGATTTTAATGAAACTATAAATAGTGTACTAGTAAATGTGGTGAAAATAAACCATGCGAGATGAATTAAAATCATTATCGTAACTGGATGTTTGAGAATACGACGATCAAGTCCGCCTTCAGCAAATACTTTCAACCAAAATAAAATAAATAATCCAAACATTAAAGGTTCAGAAGGTAAGCTAGCACCGATTCCTAATCCAGTTTCCGATAAATTTAAGGAGAGTGGTGTCACCAATACTGCTAAAAAAGCTATCGTATCTAATCGGAAAATACAAATTAGCAAAACCAAAAAAACAAATGGAAGTCCAGGTACAAATTCATAGCCCTTTACCATCGACCAACCAACAAAAATTCCATAAAGTGTGGTAATAAAATAAAACCACATTACCTGATTTTTATCAAGCGT
>JBBRAW010000157.1:0-5968 GCA_038206385.1 Bacteroidia bacterium
GGTCATGCTGTACCATTTGTTCATTACCAATGTGCTTGAGGAAGAAAAATTTTCAACTCCGTTTGTAAATAATGTTGCTCCGGCAAGTGTATTTGTTCCAGGATTCCATGTGAAAGTTACATTGGGTCCTAATACAAACGCTGACCCAGAAGTGGAAAGCGTTATGTCACCATTCATTGTAATAGTTCCATTATCAGTTAACCCACCAGTACCTGTAATGGTAAGTGTTTTATTTGTCCCAACTGATAGAGTTGCATTTGTTCCAACTGTAATTGATTGACAACTTACATTTGTCACAATTGATACGCTATTAGATCCCGTAATTATTACATCATCACCTGAACTGGGAGCTCCCGATGGAGTCCATGTACCACTCACTTGCCAGTTGCCAGAACCATTGCTTGTTTTTGTTATGGCAAAGCTTTTTGTAATTCCTAAAAATAAAAATAGTATTGTCGTTATTGATATATTTTTCACAAGCTTTTTTATTGTTGTTCGTTTTTAATTACAATGTCAGTTGCTCTTGAAATATCATCATGTTTGATATTCGGATTTGATTTGTATCCTACAATGGTAACTCTTTCTTGTGTGGAAATATCAAGCAACATTCTTTTTGGAACTACGATATCAGTTGTTCGATATGTTAAGTTAAATCCCTTATCACTATCATTTGCTTTAGAAATTTCTGATTGAGAAAAATTCATATAAATAAATGCTACTGCCATTATTGCAAGCATAGATGAACCAATTACAGTATATTTTAACTTGAACTTTTGTATAGTTCTTGGTGTCATTCTTAAACCTTTTCGCTTTATTTTCTTTGCCATGAATTTATTTTTAGATATAAGGTATACGGCGAAATAATAAAAAAGTTTAAAATTAATTTACCGTTTTATTATTAAATACAAATGCCCTGAAGTTTCTCAACTACAGGGCATTTTAATGATAATTTTAAATATAATTATGCAGTCACAAATGTTAAATCTTCTCGTGTTATTGTTCCATTTTCTGCCATTAATGTGGCACGTTCAATTACTGCTTTTAGTTCACGAATATTACCAGGCCAATCATAGTCAAGCATGAATTTACAGGCTTCTTTGGTTATTGTAATTTGTGCAATCTTATTTTGTGAGCAAAAATCTTGAAGAAAATGTTTTGCAAGTATGATAATATCATCGCCTCTTTCTTTTAAAGGTGGAAGATGAATTAAGAATCCTTGAATTCTATAAAATAAGTCTTCACGAAATCGCCCTTCTTTTACTTCAACTGCAAGGTTTCTATTTGTTGCTGCTATTAATCTAAAATCAAGTTTCATGGTTTTGTTACTTCCAATTCTTGTTACTTCTTTTTCTTGCAATACACGAAGTAATTTAGATTGTAATCCCATATCCATCTCTCCAATTTCATCAAGGAAGATAGTTCCTCCATCTGCTTCTTCAAATTTTCCAATTCTTCGTTCTCTAGCATCAGTAAAGGCTCCCTTCTCATGACCAAATAATTCACTTTCGATTAGTTCCTCAGGTATAGCACCCATATTAACTGTTACGAATGGTTTACGGGCTCTCAATGAATTATAATGTAAAGCCTTTGCAACAAGTTCTTTCCCGGTACCACTTAACCCCGTTACTAAAACCATCATATTGTTGTTCTCTACTTTTTGAATTAAGCGAAGTACACGAAGAACTGCATTGCTATTACCAATTATGTTCGAATATTTATTTCGATCCATAATTTGATCTTGAAGCAAGGATACTTCTTTTCGTAATGTAACATTCATTGCTAAATTAGTAATCGCATTATCTAAATTAATTACCATATTCTCGTTTTTAAGAATGTATTCATTGGCTCCATTTCGATATGCATTAACAACTACTTCAACGTTTTCTTGTCCAGAACAAATCACTACCATTGTTTGTGAATTGTATGCTTTAATTTTGGCCATAAGTAAAAGTCCATCCATTCCAGGTAAATTATAATCAACTATAACGATATCTGGATTCTCATGCATATTGCTTATGCAATCTTCAGCATTTTCATAATGGGTTACATCAAATTTGTCAAATTTTGTTAATGCTTGCTTCATTAATGCAGCTACCATTACGTCGTCTTCAACAATTACTATTTTTCCAGTTGACATGATTCTTTATTTTTGATTATGCGATTGTGTTCAATTCAAATTCTAATTCGATAAAAGCAAGTTGGCTCGTAACTATTATAGTGTTTAATAGTTCTTGAATTTGCTCTAAATGTTGCCCCGATTTGGAATACTCCTCAATTTTAGCAGCATTCCTACTTAGTTCTTTAAGCCCAACATAATTAAAGGATGGCTTTATTTTATGGGAGGCTTGTCGTAATTTTTCCCAATCTGAATTTTCCAATGCAACTTTCATTTCTTCAATTGATTTTGGTGTATTGGTTAAAAACATTTGAATAAATTCACGGAAGAATTGTTCGTTGTTTTCCGAAATTTCTTTTAAAAATGTCATATCAGTTAATTTATTCGCTACCGATATGCTGTTTGCTTCTGATGTCGCTTTTGTTAGAGTTGGTCTAATGTCGCTCAAATCTCCTGTGAATGATTGACTGACTTCTTCTGCAATATCATATTTGCTCTTAGTGAGTAAACTTATTTTTTCTTTTAGTTCTTCTGGTTTAAAGGGCTTCGATATATAATCATTCATGCCACATTTCAAACATTTCTCTCGCTCTCCTTGCATCGCATGTCCCGTCATTGCAATAATTGGAATTTCTTTTGCAGGATAACTTAGTTCTGATCTAATTATCTCCGTTGCTCTATACCCATTCATATCAGGCATCTCAACATCCATTAAAATTAAATCGAAATTCCCCTCTTTCATTTTAGTTACTGCTTCAGTTCCTGTAGTAGCAAAATCAATTTGTAAATCCCATTCTTTTAGCATTTTTTCGATGATAAAAAGATTTATGTCATTGTCCTCCGCTACTAGAATTCTTAATTTTTTCTCAAAAATTATAACTGGTTTTTCTTGTGTTTTGTTTTCGTTTTCCTGATTGCTTTTGGAAATTTTATAAGGTATTTGAATTGTAAATTGAGTTCCTTCACCCAATCTGCTTTCTACATTTATTTGACCATTTTGTTTTTCAATTAATTTTTTTGAAATACTTAATCCTAATCCAGTTCCTCCATACTTTCTTGTCGTATCACTTTCAGCCTGACTAAAGCTGTCGAAAATATTTCCAATTTTTTGCGACGAAATTCCAATGCCAGTATCATTAATTAAAAATTCAATAACTGAATATTCGTCGTTGTTTTCTTTTACTGTTACAGTTAAAGTGATTTGACCAACCTCAGTGAATTTTACTGAATTCCCAACAATATTGTTAATGATTTGTGATAAACGTACAGGATCACCGATAACGTTTTGAGGAATGAATTCTGAGAATTCTGTCTTTATCTCAATGTTCTTTTCAATCGTTTTAGGAATAAATGAAGCAATTGTTGTTTGTACCGTATCTTTTAAATTGAATTGTATTTCTTCGAAGCTCATTTTCTCAGCATCAATTTTTGATAGGTCAAGTATGTCGTCAACGATTACTTTTAATGTGTCAGCTGACTTTCTAATCAATTCAAGATATTTTCTTTGTTCTTCTGTTGGTGTTGTGTTTAATATAAATTGAGTTAAGCTAATTATGCCATGAATCGGAGTTCTTATTTCATGACTCATATTAGCTAAAAATTGCTCTTTAATTTTTGAAGCCGTCTCAGTTATTTCTATTGTGTTCTTTAAATCAGTTTCATTTTTTTTAAAGGTTGTAATATCAATTGCAACACCCATCATTCCTGTAGTATCTTTAAGTTCATTCTTTACAGGAATATAACTTACATCAAAATATCGCTCGTTTACTTCAACTTTATAATTTAAATTTTCGTTCCTAAATGCTGACTTGTAATCTTCGTAACGAATTGGAAGTTGGTTTTCAAATTCACATATCGATTTTCCAATTACTTCTTCAGGACGAATATTTAGTAAGGATGCTGCTTTCCCTTTATATAAAGTGATAACGCCATCTTGATCAATGTTAAATAAAATTACTGGTGATCTTGCAATTATACTCTTTAATTTTAATTCACTTTCTAATAGGGCTTGTTCAGCTTTAAAAGCATTTTCACTTGCCGTTTTTAGCTTTAATACATAATGCAAACTTTTACTTATACTGGCAGGAGTAATTTGATTTTTTGTGAGATAATCACTAGCTCCCATTTTCATGCATTCAACTGCCATGTTAACATCATCTTGGCTTGTAACCATAATTATGCTCCCAGTTCCTCCTCTTGAAGTATAAACTCTTAAAAAATCTATACCATTTTTTATTGGAAAGTAATAATCCAGAAAAATGCAGTCTATTGAATTTCCAGCACTAATGATTAAAGCATCATCAATATTCTCTGCTACACGTACTTCAGTTTCAAATCCTGACTGATGTATAGCATTTAGAATCATAATTCTATCTGGAGCATGATCTTCAACAACTAAAATTCGAAGTTTCTTTTGTTTCATTTTTAAATTTTATTTATGCTTTTATGTGCTCTGGTTGTTCGCATAACTTCCAGTATGAATTTAATATGGAAACTGCATTTACAAATTTTTCAAATGACAATGGTTTCAGTATATATCCAGCTATGTTCAAACTATATGCATCTATTTTATCTTGATCATCATTAGATGTTGTCATTACAAAAACTGTAATGGATTTTAATTCTAGATCGTTTCTCAATTCTCTTAGGAATTCAATCCCATTCATCTTAGGCATATTAATGTCTAATAGGATGATGCGAGGCTGCGGATTTAACTTTGGTTTTCCGTTTGTTCCTCTTAACATATTTAATGCTTCAACTCCATTAAAAGCGATATGCAATGGATTGGTAATGTTATTTTTTTTAAATGCTCGCTGTACATTCATTACATCAACACTATCATCTTCTACTAATAATATGTTAAGTAATTTCTCTTCCATTTTGTTCATGCTGAAGTTTTTTTTGTAATGTTAATACTGGATGGCCATGTAAATAAAAATTTGCTTCCATATCCTAGCCTTGATTCTATCCAGATATTCCCTTCTTGTTCTTCTATTATTTTTTTAACTATGGACAATCCGATGCCAGTACTTTCTATATGATCCCTTGCTGATAATGTTTGAAATATCATGAATACTTTGTCGAAATATTCAGTTTCAATTCCAGGTCCATTGTCTTCTACGTAAAATTGATATTTCTCTTCAAGTCTTATCCATCCTATATTTATAACGCCATTAGGTTTGTCCATGTATTTAATGGAATTGCTAATTAAGTTTCCAAAGACTTGTTGTAATTTTGTAGCTTCTGCTTCTATACATGGTAAATTCTCAGGCAAATTAATTTTTATACTGGATGGTGGATTTAATGAATCGAGAATGTCATTTATTAATTCTGAAATATTTACAATTGTTTTTACTGTTTTAATCTTCCCTGCTTTTGAATACGCAAGTATGCCGTGTATTAAATTCTCCATCCTTGTAACTCTTCCACGTAATAATTCTAAATTTTTTTTAGATTCCGATGTTAATTCTTCTGCCGAATCTTCTTTGATCCAATCTGCCAAACTTGCAATTGCACGTAATGGTGCTTTTAAATCATGTGATACTATATATGCAAATTGATCAAGCTCCTTATTTGTTTTTTGCAAATTGGTTACGTAGCTTTTTAATCTGTCTTCTGCCTTTTTTCGTTGCTCTGTTTCGTGACGAATGATATTTGCTAAATCTAATAGGTTTAGATCTTTAGTATTTTTGTTATGCTGACCTTTAAAATCATGTTGTAATAATTGCAAGGATTCTTGTAGTTTTTTTAAAACACTTTTATTTTCTTCCGATTCATCTCTTAATTTTTTATTAGCAATCATTAATTCTATGGTTTTTAATTCCATAGATTTTTCTATTACTAATCTTTCTT
>JBBRAW010000158.1:0-5808 GCA_038206385.1 Bacteroidia bacterium
TGTCGATTTTAATTTTAATCTTAACATAATTGTATACATAACCATATTTTGGATGATTTATTAATAGCGTTTGAGAGGTGGTAATGAAAGAAGGAATCTTCCCTTTAAATACAGTTGAATCAAAATATTCATAGGTATCCAACTTCATTCCACCAATAGCGTTTGGAGACTCTGGTTCTTCTTTTCCATCTGAAAATAATTTACATTTGCCATAATAAATTACAGCCTTTACCGACTTACCTGATTTTAAAGCCACCATTAGTTGTTCAAAATTTTGGATTGAGGTTTGCGCAAATAATGCATTTGTAACTAAAAGAATTATAAGTGATAGGATAATTTTTTTTCATTTTAAAGATTTTAATAAGTATTTTTTTGAGAGAATTCGATATCATTTTGTTAATGATGTCGCGATGTTTTTTTACTGATTCTGCAATGTATGGTGGGGCTCCAGTATCTTCAATTCTTACAAAAGTAGTATTTGTAATGCAAACTACTGTTTCTTCATCTCTGTGAAAAAATTTCTTCTTACATGTGAGTTGACACCTATATAAAGTCCACGAAAGGTCGGTTAATTTCTATAGGTGTCGAATGTAAGAACTAATATTTTGCGAAACGAGAAGTAGGAAAAGTCAGCTCTAAGAAATGTACTTATGATATTTTATTTTAGATAAAAAATATGATCTAACTATGAGCTTTTAATTTTGTATTTTGACTTTATTATTTTTTATATAACACTTGCCTTCTGGTTAACTATTTTGAACAATTAAATAATAAAGTGGCATTCCTATAGTAATATTAAAAGGGAAAGTTATTCCTAGTGCCATTGGGATATACAAACCAGGGTCGGCCTTGGGTGCGGCTAAACGCATGGCGGCTGGCACAGCGATGTATGATGCACTAGCTGCAAGTATGGCAAAGATAAAACGGTTGCCAATGTCATGAATGAAAAGACCGCTGAGTGCTGCTACTACACAACCATTTATCATTGGAACTATAATTGCAAATGCAGTTGCAAACCATCCATATTTTTTAAATGCTTTAAATCTTCTTGCGGTTACCATTCCCATTTCTAACAAAAAGATAGCTAGAAACCCTTTAAAAATATCTGTTGTAAATGGTTTGATTCCTTCGGCTTGTTTAGTATCGGCAATGAATCCAATAACTAAACTTCCGAGAATCAATAGTACGCTTCCATTGGTAAAAGAATGTTTTATTGTTTGAGTTAATTTTCCTGCATTATGATTTTCCGTATCAAATTTCATCAATAAAATAACTCCCATAATAATTGCTGGAGATTCCATGAGTGCCATCACAGCTACCATGTGTCCACCATAAATAATTTTTTGCGTATCTAAAAATGAAACTGCTGCAACAAATGTCACCGCACTTACTGAACCATAAGCAGCAGCTACGGCCCCAGCATCACTAATACTCATTTTACTTTTAAGAATAAAAAACGAGTAAAGCGGAATGATCGATGCTATTGCTAGGCCGAATAAAAGGGAGTAAATAATTTCGGTCGTAAACCCACTGTGCGATAATTCTTGTCCGCCTTTAAAACCAATTGAAAAAAGTAAATAAAGAGCAATGAATTTACTTGATGACGCTGGAATTTCAAGATCACTTTTTACCGTCACTGCAAAAACTCCTAAAACAAAAAATAATAATGTTGGGTTGGTGAGATTGGTAAGTAAAATGTGAAAGTCCATCGTATCTTTTATTTAATGTTAGTAGAATTAATCGATGAAAATAACTTTTCCAGTAGTAATATCATAAAATGCTCCTACAATTTTTAATGCTCCTTGTTTTACTAGCTCATTCATCACCGGACTTTCTTTTAGAATATCTGCGATAGTTAGTGCTACATTTTTCTTGGAAGTTTCTGTCATCATTAAATCCATGTTTGATTTGTCGCCAGTTATTGCAGGTTTAATTTGTTGAACAAGTTGAGTAAGATTTCCTAAATCAGCATTATCAATTGCTCCTTTTACGGCGCCGCATTTATTATGTCCCATTACAACTATTAGTTTTGTTCCTTTTACTTTTGTTGCAAACTCCATGCTTCCTAAAACATTCGGATCTTCAATGTTACCTGCTACTCTTGCAACAAAAATATTACCGATACCTTGGTCAAAAATTATTTCTGGTGGAATTCGAGAATCTAAACAAGAAAGAATGAGTGAATGAGGATGTTGGTCAACTTTTGTGGCTTCAATTTCTTCTTTGTAGTTGATGTTAATTTGTTTTTCTTGAAGAAATCGTTGGTTTCCATTTTTTAGTTCAGTAATCGCCTCGTCAGGTGTTTTAATTTCAACAGCCGTATGAAATGCTTTAGGATTCTGCGCTAGACCTTGTGCTTGTATGCTAGAAGTAGAAAAAAAAGTTGCAATTACTATTGCTGAAATGAGTTTTATTTTTTTCATTTATTTTTGATTGTTTTTATTTGGTGGTGCAAAGGTAATTCTTGGAACTCATAAGTTTTCATTTATATTTGTAATAATTACCATAAATATATTTTATGAATTATACCATCAATCAACTACGAATTTTTCTAAAAGTTACTCAAACACTAAGCGTTACAAAGGCCGCAGAGGAATTACACTTAACACAACCTGCTGTTTCTATTCAACTCAAAAATTTTCAAGATCAATTTGATATAGCGCTAACTGAAATAGTTGGAAGGAAAATATTCATCACTGATTTCGGAAAAGAGATTGCCATTGCAGCAGAAAATATTTTGAATCAAGTTCATGCTATCAACTTCAAAACACTATCACACAAAGGACAGTTGACTGGAAGATTGAAGTTCTCAATTGTATCTACTGGAAAATATGTGATGCCTTATTTTTTGACTGACTTTATAAACCAACATGAAGGTGTCGAATTACTACTTGATGTAACCAACAAATTTAAGGTTATTGAAAGTCTCGAAAAAAACGAGGTTGATTTTTCGTTGGTATCCGTTCTACCTGAGAATTTAAAAATTGAAAAAATTGAGTTAATGCAAAACAAATTGTATTTAATGAGTAATTCAAAACAAAAATTTAAAGACAAGCTCTACGATAAAACTATTTTTGAATCACTGCCATTGATTTATAGAGAGCAGGGATCCGGCACACGACAAACATTGGAGAAGTTTATGCAAAAGAATAATTTGCCAATAATAAAAAAAATGGAGCTCACCTCTAACGAAGCAGTAAAGCAAGCAGTAATTGCAGGATTAGGTTGTTCCATTATGCCTCTAATTGGAATAAAAAATGAATTGCAGAATGGTGAGCTACAAATAATTCATGTAAAAGGTTTTCCAATTAAATCGGTATGGAATTTAATTTGGTTGAAAGGAAAAAAACATTCTCCAGTTGCCTTGTCGTTTTTGAATTATGTAAAAAAGGAAAAGTCAAATATCATTAAAGATAAATTTGATTGGTTTGAAAAGTATTGATTAGAACTCTGAATTAACGTTACAATACTTTCTTGATTATTAGCAATATTAATTATTAAAAATAAATATTTATTGGCTCTGATTTTAATCTTTGATGTAAAAGCATTCATTAACTAATTTTTATTCTCAATTATTCACTTAATGTATCTTCCAAATATTTCTATTGCAAATTTTATTTCTCTAATTAAAGTAAGAATTAAATAAAAAGCGAAATGTAACTTCTTGCAAAGAGAGAATTATCAAGCGATGATTTCTTTTGATTAGTTATGCTATTTACAATTTCCCGTATGATATTAACTTTGCTTCTAAAGACGTTCATCTTTTTTTAAATTCAATTACGCTTATTAAAGTTATTTCTAAACACATTTATTAATTTCAGCATCAATAAAACCTAAAACACGTATTAAATTTTAAGGTAATTTCTTTTTCAAAAACTCATTGTCCAGCATCCTTAAAAATAATTCTAATTCTAAAAAAGTTGGGAAAAGGAAAAAAATCTTATCATAAAAAAATTATAATTTGCCATCCGCGCAAGCAAAATCATATACCCAAAAAATGCATCCGCGCAAGCAAAACCAATGCTCCAAAAATTCACCATTCGCACAAGCAAAACAAGCCATCCAACATTCCATCTTGAAACCGCTAAACTTTCCTCCCAATATTTTGTTCAGTATTTATCATCACATAATAAGAGTAGAAATTAGAGGTTTCGCCTCATAATTCTTACCTTCGCACCACAATAAGTTATGCCCATGCAGCAGGTCCAAGCCGGTCCATTGTTAGATAAAATTGATATCCCTTCCGATCTGCGTAAGCTGAATCAGAGTCAACTAGTACAAGTTTGTAATGAACTTCGTCAGTATATCATTGATATCGTATCCGTTAACGGCGGGCATTTTGGTGCTAGCTTAGGCGTAGTAGAACTTACTGTAGCCCTTCATTATGCATTCAACACTCCAACCGATCAACTCGTTTGGGATGTTGGTCACCAAGCTTACGGACATAAAATTTTAACGGGCCGACGAAACGTTTTTCATACTAATAGAATTTACGAGGGCATTTCAGGCTTCCCAAAACGCTCCGAAAGTCCTTACGATACCTTTGGTGTTGGGCACTCTTCAACGTCTATCTCAGCAGCTTTAGGGATGGCAGTTGCTTCTCGTTTGAAGAAAGATAAAAAGCGTCAGCACATTGCGATAATTGGTGATGGTGCGATGACAGCAGGATTGGCTTTCGAAGGACTGAATCACGCAGGGGTAGAAGACTCTAACCTCATTGTGATCCTCAACGATAATTGCATGAGTATCGATCCTAACGTTGGTGCTCTCAAAGAATATTTAACCGACATCACTACATCTCAATCGTATAATAAAGTTAAAGATGAAGTGTGGAAATTATTAGGCGTCATTTCTAAATTCGGACCCAACGCTCAAGCCATTGCACAAAAAGTTGAAGGCGCTGTAAAAAGTGCATTGCTGAAACAAAGCAATATGTTTGAGTCGTTAAGCTTTCGTTACTTCGGACCAATCGATGGTCATGATGTAAACCACATGGTGAAAGTGTTGAACGATCTTAAAAAAATTCCTGGTCCGAAAATTTTGCATTGCTTAACAGTAAAAGGAAAAGGTTTTGAGTTAGCAGAGAAAGATCAAACGAAGTGGCATTCACCAGGATTGTTCGATAAAATTACTGGAGAAATTTTTAAGCCTGTCATCGAAAAACCGCAGCCTCCAAAATATCAAGATGTTTTCGGACATACCATTGTTGAGTTAGCAGAAATGAATAATCGTATCGTTGGTGTTACACCTGCGATGCCTTCAGGATGTTCACTAAATATTATGATGAAAGCAATTCCCGATCGTGCTTTCGATGTTGGAATTGCAGAGCAACATGCAGTAACATTTTCAGCAGGACTCGCTACACAAGGAATGATTCCGTATTGCAATATTTATTCTTCGTTCATGCAGCGTGCGTATGACCAAGTGGTGCATGATGTTGCGTTACAAAATTTGAATGTTGTATTTTGTTTAGATCGTGGTGGATTAGCGGGTGCTGATGGAGCAACACATCACGGTGCTTTTGATTATGCATTTTTTCGTTGCATCCCGAACATGATTGTCTCCGCACCCATGAACGAACAAGAGCTGCGTAACTTAATGTACACTGCGCAACATCCTAACATGGGACCGTTTTCTATTCGTTATCCTCGAGGTAATGGTGTGATGGTTGATTGGAGAAAACCATTTCAGGCGATACCAGTTGGCACAGGAAGAAAAGTTCGTGGTGGAGAAAAAGTTGCGATTCTTTCCATTGGACATCCAGGCAATTTTGTTGTTGATGCTTGTGATCAGTTAGCGAAAGAAGGT
>JBBRAW010000159.1:0-5713 GCA_038206385.1 Bacteroidia bacterium
AAATCCTGAATATACTGTTTCGATAAGTTCTTGGCATAAAGTCCGGCTATCAATTTTTGAACTTTCCAGCAATTCAATACCCGATAATTCATCCATATTAATATCTAGAAAAAGTAAATCAACTTTATTAGATTTTAAATAGAAAAGACCGTTAAGTGCATTGTCAAACGTACCACATAAATTCAGGAAAGGTGTTTTATTTACAAAGCACTTGGTTCTTTCAAGAGCCAAAGGTTCGTCTTCAATTATAATACAAGAGTAGCTATCCATTTCTAATTGTTAAATGTACGCTGTAAAGATCGGTTTGCTTAACTAATTCCAATATATGTTTTTCCGGATAAATCAGATTCAGTCTTTTTTGAATAAGGTCATTACCCAATCCATTACTATCCTGCTCTAATTTTCTATTGGAATCAAACTTGTTTTCACATACGAATTGGATGCTGTCCTTATTAATAAATAGTTGAACGTTTATGGCATTGTCAATTTTCTTATTGGTAGAATGCTTAAAGGCATTTTCGATAAATGGAATAAACACCATTGGGGCTATAGTTTTAATTCCTGGAATTCCTGTTATCTTAAAGCTTACATAGTTCACATTGGAGGTTCTGATTTTTTGTAATTCGATGTACTTCTCAATGTATTCGATTTCCTTTTTAAGTAAAATTTCATCGGCTTTGGTTTCGTACAACATGAAACGCAATATATCAGATAGCTTATTTAAGTAATCGGAAGCTTCTCCGGCATCTTTTACAATCAGCACATCAATATTATTCAATGTGTTGAATAAAAAATGAGGATCCAATTGGGCTTTCACCAATGCCATTTCAGTTTCATGATTTTTTTGCTTCAATTCTTCTTTCAATTTTATTTCACCATACCAAGTAATAAAACCTTTTATGACCAACGCTACTGTGCCTGTTACAGAAGAAATAATGGTTATCACAATAATTACTATTCCAGCGGTAGATCGTCCGTTTTTGCCTCCTTGATCCATGTCGATAACATGACCTGTTTCTATTAAATACCGATGAAGAATATAAGCTAATATAGATGCCCCTATTGAAATTATTATTCCCACAATTATTGAAAGTAGAAACTTTTTTTGTTGAAGATATTTCGGAAACAAGAGAAAATAATAGAAATAAAATGAAATGAACGATGGAATAAATGCAAAAAGTAAAATGTTCTCAAAAGCAATCATCATTCGAGATCCGGGAGCAGTTGCATAAAGGCTACTTCTATAGTAAATACTAAGCATGATTAATATCAACACAAAATAGCAAGTCCAAAAAGCGATATTCAATAAAACAATAAATGACTTTTTCATAATTTCAAATTCTGTAATTTATGAGTGCCAAATTCGATCACTTTAAGGTGTTATAAAAGTAAATTATGCAAACAGGGGATATTTGTCTGCAAGATTAGGAAAGTGTACTTACATTAACTAAAGAGTTGTGTGTTGAATTGAAATGTTACAACTATAATCATTGTTTTTTTATTTCACCCCTATGGGGTTTATCAAGGTTGTATTTCATTTCTTTGTAATTATTTCACCCCTTCGGGGTTGAGTTCGATTCAAACCTTACTCAGATTTCGCTGATATTTTATCTGTGTCCTCTTTTAAGATATTTAATATGTGATTCAGACTTTACCCTGATTTCACTGATTTTTTTCTGTGACGAAAATATCATTCACTATGAAAATTATCGTTTTAAATAACATAAACCAGCAACAGATGAAAGAAGACGCAGGCTTTACTTTTAAATTCTATTTCTTTTTCAATATGGTTAAAATGCATTATTGTTTTTTAGATTACGACTTCCCCTTCCATAAAACTACCACAAATATCAATTGGACCTAGCTTAGAATTTAAATTAAAAATTTAATCTTGAATCAAAGTTCTCCTTTATTATAGTTCATAAAAAAACCCTGCAGTAATACTACAGGGTTCTTAAAATAATATTTAAATCTGTTATTTCAACTTAAATGTTTCTAAAAACTTAGTAGTATAATTTCCTTTTCGGAAATCTTCGTTTTGCATTAATTGTTGATGAAATGGAATTGTTGTTTTAACGCCTTCAATGACAAATTCACTTAAGGCACGTTCCATAGTTTGAATTGCCTCTTCACGTGTTTGTGCTACTGTAATCAGTTTTGCAATCATTGAATCATAATATGGAGGAATTGTATATCCTGCATAAATATGTGAATCAACACGTACACCATGACCACCTGGTTGATGTAAGACAGTTATCTTACCTGGCGATGGTCTAAAATCATTGTAAGGATCTTCAGCATTTATTCGACACTCTATCGCATGCATTGTTGGAAAATGATTCTTTCCAGAAATAGGTACACCTGCAGCAATTTTTATTTGTTCTTTAATTAAATCGTAATTGATAACTTCTTCTGTTACGGGATGCTCTACCTGTATACGTGTATTCATCTCCATGAAGAAAAACTTACTATGCTTATCAACTAAAAATTCAATGGTGCCAACACCTTCGTAATTTGTAGCTAAAGTTGCTTTAATTGCAGCATCACCCATTTCTTCTCTTAACTTTTCAGTCATAAAAGGAGAAGGCGTTTCTTCAGCTAATTTTTGATGACGACGTTGAATAGAACAATCACGTTCACTTAAATGACACGCCTTTCCGTACTGATCACCTGCTACCTGAATTTCTATATGGCGAGGCTCTTCAATAAACTTCTCCATGTACATACCATCGTTTCCGAATGATGCAGCGGCTTCTGTTTGTGCTGTTTCTAAAGCCTTTTCAATATCCTCTTCTTTCCATACTACACGCATCCCTTTTCCACCACCGCCAGCAGTAGCTTTCATGATAATTGGATACCCTATTTTTTTTGCTGTTTTCTTAGCATCTTCCACACCGTTCAACAATCCTTCAGATCCAGGAATAGTTGGAACACCTGCTTTCTTCATTGTTTCCTTCGCGCTAGCTTTATCTCCCATCGCATCAATTTGTTCGGGAGTTGCACCAATAAATTTGATTCCATGTTCACGACAAATTGCTGAAAAACGTGAATTCTCAGAGAGAAAACCATATCCTGGATGGATAGCATCAGCATTTGTTATTTCTGCTGCAGCGATAATACGTGGAATATTCAAATAGGAATCTCTACTTGCTGGTGGCCCAATACATACGGCTTCATCTGCAAATCGAACATGCAAACTTTCCTTATCGGCTGTTGAATATACTGCCACAGTACGGATGTTCATTTCCTTGCATGTTCTGATAATGCGCAAGGCGATCTCTCCGCGATTGGCTATAAGAATCTTTTTAAACATAAAATCAATTTGAAGATTTGAAAATTTGCGAATTTGAAAATGAATTAGAAGAAAGCATTTTTCAAATCTTATTTTTCAAATGGTTAGGTCAGGAAGGATCTACAAGAAATAATGGCTGATCGTATTCTACAGGTGACGAATTATCTACCAGTACTTTCACGATTTTCCCCGATACTTCTGATTCAATTTCATTAAATAATTTCATCGCTTCAATGATGCAAAGTACTTTACCGGCCTTGATCTCATCACCTACATTCACAAACAATGGTTTTTCGGGTGTTGATGAGCGATAGAACGTGCCTATCATTGGGCTTTTAATTGTTATAAAATTGGCTTCGTTATTTGCAGGAGCTACAGGCGTTGGTGTTACCTCTACAGGCGCTTGGTAAGCTGGAGCAGGAGCCATTAAAGCAGGTTGCGCCATTGTGATGTACTGATCAGCAGGACGTGCATTTGCATTTTTAATGGTTATCTTAATCTCTTCCGTTTCGAGCCTCACTTCGCTCACACCCGACTTAGATACAAATTTGATGAGCTCTTCAATCTCTTTCTTATTCATTTAGCAGGCGTATTTTGGTGAATAAATATAATAAATCATTCGTTTAATTTTATTTTGTGCCATCATAAGCCCATTTTACCCAGATTGCTCCCCAAGTAAAACCGCCTCCGAAAGCAGCAATAATTATATTATCTCCTTTATTAAACTTACTTTCCCACTCCCATAAGCAGAGCGGAATCGTTCCATTTGTTGTATTACCGTAACGTTCAATATTAATAATTACTTTATCATCATCGAGTCCCATTCGGCGCGCGGTGGCATCAATAATACGCTTATTTGCTTGATGTGGCACTAACCAAGAGATATCATCAGCAACTAAATTATTTTTTGCCATGATTTCAGCACTAACATCTGCCATATTTGTAACAGCAAATTTAAATACAGGCTGTCCATCTTGAAAAACATAATGTTCTTTATTATCTACCGTTTCATGAGAAGCTGGACGAATGCTTCCTCCTGCCTTTTGATGAAGATAAACTCTTCCAGAACCATCGCTTCTTAAAATAGAATCCATAATTCCATTTCCTTCTTCGTTGGGTTCTAACAAAACTGCACCACCACCATCACCAAAGATTACGCAAGTAGCGCGATCCGTGTAATCGATGATCGATGACATCTTATCAGCACCAACTACAATAACTTTTTTATGAGCTCCTGTTTCAATAAATTTTGAAGCAGTATTTAAGGCGTATAAAAATCCTGAGCACGCTGCACTAACATCAAAACCCCACGCATTTTTTGCTCCTACCTTATCCGAAATGATATTTGCCGTTGCTGGAAATTGCATATCAGGAGTTGTAGTTGCACAAATAATTAATTCGATTTCATCAGCAGTAATTCCACGTTTCTTTAACAAGCCGTTAATCGCATTTACAGCAATATCAGAAGTGCCTTGTCCCGGTTCTTTTAGAATTCTGCGCTCCTTAATACCGGTACGACTTTGAATCCATTCATCGTTAGTATCAACAAGCTTTTCCAGTTCTTTATTTGTAAGAACATACTCTGGAACCCATCCATTTACAGCTGTTATTGCGGCTCTTATTTTCGTCATATTTAGTTGCTGATACTTTCTTGCAATGCCGAAGCAATTTTTTCGGTGAGACCGGCTGCAGTAACCCTTTGAGTTATATGAATCATGTTTTTTATTGCACGCGCATTAGAGATTCCATGTGCAATAATAACCGGAGCATTTACGCCTAAGACCGGTGTGCCGCCATAATTTTCATAATTAAAGCGATCGAAATATTCGTCTTTTATTTTCCGTTTGCGGATAAGACTGTAAAAAGATTCGGCAAGTTTTAGAATTACATTTCCTGTAAAGCCATCGCATACTATTACATCGGCTTTATCATTAAACAGGTCGCGACCTTCTATATTACCTATGAATTGAATTTCTTTTGTTTGTTTTAAAAGTTGATGAGTAGTTTGAGAAAGTAAATTACCCTTTTCTTCTTCTTCACCGATATTCATCAAACCTACTTTCGGTTGAGGAATATTATAAACATGTTCTAGGAAAAGGCTACCTAAAATAGCGAATTGTTGAAGCATTTCTGGTTTACAATCTGCGTTAGCACCTACATCTAAAAACACTCCCCATTTACCATCTTCTTTGGGCAATAAAGAGCAAATTGCAGGACGAAGAATTCCAGGAACGGCTTTTACTGAAAACATAGCACCAACCATCATTGCTCCGCTATTTCCAGCACCAGCAAAAGCGTCGATCTTCCCTGATTTTAAATATTCAAATCCACGAGAAATACTTGAATCAGGCTTCTGAGCAATGGTTCGCGCCGGATGTTCGTCCATACCGATTATTTCGGTTGTATGTACGATATCTACTT
>JBBRAW010000160.1:0-5668 GCA_038206385.1 Bacteroidia bacterium
ATTGATTTATTGTATCCTTAAAGATTAAAAGAGCTGTTGTTCCAATTTGAGTATACGCACCGATACCTGTTGTTCTGCGCATAACACGATAGAGACTTGAAACACTTGCTAAATTTGGTGTATGCATTGCGTTCCAATTAAGAGAAGCAAATCCGAATGATGGAGTTGCTGTAAGTAGCATTGTTGCTAATGTATCACCAGTAGTACCGTTAGTCGCAATTTTAGAACAACCAGATAATGTTACCAAATAATAATATTGAATTGCTGCATTAGCATTCACTGTTGCATCTAAGTAGGTTGTTGTATTGTACGCATTAATTGTTGTGGATAATGTGTATGGTCCAGCAGGAGATGATGCATGATAAATTTGATATCCAGCGAAGAAATTATTTGGATCAGCAGGTTTAGCCCATGATAATTGAACATTTCCATTAGCTTGAACAGCCAAACAACTAAGTTGTGGATTCGCAACGATTGCACCTAACGAAGTAAATCGATCAGCATCTATTGATGAAACGGAGGTACAACCAGAAGCATCAGAAATTTCTACTCGATAATTAATAATTGTATCACATAATACTACTGTATCTTTAAAGGTAGTTGTTAAACTTGTTCCTGCTAAAGCCCATGCAGCCGAAGGTGGAACATTTCTATAAATTTTGTAAGTACCTGATGATGTTGCCATCAAAGGTATTCGTTGTGCATTCCAATTCAGGGTAGCAAAACCAAGTGAAGGAGTTGCATTTACAATCATTGAAGCCAATGTGTCGGAAGTTGCTAAAGTATCTTCAAATGATGATGGTTTATCGCATCCTGCCTTGGTAGTTAAATAATAGTAATTGATGACATTATTTGCATTCGCACCCAGATCCGTATAGGTATTTAGTGCATACGGTTTTATCGAATCAATCTTTGTATATGGTCCTGCTAATGTTGTTGATTGATATATATAATATTGCTCAAAATGACTTGCAGTATCAATAGATCCAACCCAACTTAATTGCACATCACCAGTAGGTTGTAAAACACTTACACATCGCAATGATGGACCTTTCAATTTCGGATTTGTACTCCTTAACCTTGCAAAAGCTATATTGGAAGTTGAGGTACAATTTCTTAATAAAGTAGTATCTGAAGATTCGACTCGGTAGTTTATTGTATCATCACATACTTTAACAGAGTCTACAAAGAAGTTACTTGCACTAGTTCCAATAAGATTCCAATTTCCTGAACCTCGTGGAGGAGTTTCTTTCCAAATAAAATATATTCGGTTATTAGACTTCATGAAAAATTGATTGGCTAAAAATTCAGTGCTTGCCCAATCTACTCGATCAAATTGTGGATTCCATGATAAGTTTGCTACTGGAAAAGGCATTGTTTGTGAAACCGTAAGAAACATCGTTGCAATAGTATCACTACTACCACTTTGTTGAATATTACAACCAGATCTAGAAGTCATGTAATAATAAACTGGACCAACATTACCGTTTGCGTTTACATCCGCATAATTTAAAGTTGCAAGATTAAAAATACTATCCACTAAAGTATAGGGACCATTACGTGTAGTTGATCTCCAAATATAAAAGGCTTTGAAATATTTAATTGTATCCTGAAGTCCAGTGTCTTTTGGATTTATCCACGATAAATCAACTTTACCATCAGTACGAACTGATGCGCATTTCATTATGGGTGGATTAACTGCAGGCGGTGATTTAACAATAATTGTTACTGTGTTAAAGTTTAATGCATTGGATGGACAAAAATTATCATATACCTTAATTACAAAATTATATACAGAGGTGACTCTTGGGCATGTACCACCAATATTACCTCCAAGGTGATCACAATTTGTTACCCAATTAAAGTTCAATCCTCCCACAACTCCAATATTTTTTTGAGGAACTGTTCTATCAAGAGTAGCACAAGGTGCGATAGGACATCCTATTAAAGGGTTAGTATAATTTTGTCCAAATTCAAGTCCTGTCGCATCAAATGACATAGATTGTGGAATGCCAGTTATTGTTATATTTACATTACCAGCAGTTAAAGTTGCGTTGAAGTTTATGGTAATTGAGTTTGCAGTTACTGCTGTTATAAATGAATTAGCAGGTATACCATTCCCAGCTACTAGCGCACCAATGGGAATTCCAACGGTGGATGTTAATCCAGAAATTACCTTAGTACCTGACACAGTACTACCAAGTAAGGTAACTGGTTTTTGAGGATCGAAATCTGATGCTATAACACCAAAGGCAACTGTATCACCAGCGTAAACCGTATCTATAAATTGTTGCCCAAATGCAGTGAGTTGTACATTCGTGTTTGGATTAAAAACTAAAGTGGGTGGTTTATTATAAACCGTTGAAGCACCAGAACCTGAAATAATACAGCCATTAGCAATAACCAATTGTATCTCTCTAAAAATTTCGGCAACTTTTATGTTACACTTGTAGGCAGTAACTTTAGTAACCGTAACAAATACTCCACCAAATCCATTAGCTGTATTAAAAGCAATTATACCTGTAGTAGGACTTAATATAGCTCCAACATTTGGAGCATTGCTAGGCATTGGGCTAGTATAGGTATAAGGAAAATTGTATGCTACGTTGTTTCCAGGAAAACCATTTTCAAGAGGTCTGCCCCAATCATAAACGAGTGAATCTACTTCATCATCAACAGCGTTATGACTATAGGAAGTTTGATTTCCAGCACATGTACTTAACTGTGGTTTTTCTGCAAAACTTGGTGATGAATCGTAGCAAGGATTTGTATTACTTACACCAAAAGGATACATGATTGCGCGCAAAGTCATTCCTGCATTAAGAGTCAAATTTGTAATATTACTATTTCTACAACAAGATTGCCACCAAAAATTCCATCCGGCTGCTGGCGGTATTCCAGAAATAAATATAAAAGCGGATTCATAAATTATTTCTTGTGCAGTACTTGAAACTCCAGTTGGATTGGCACAAGTAGGACATCCTAATCCAGTTGGTGAAATTTCAATAGTAGAGATTGGAAGACATAAAATTCCACCACCCCATCCAGGAGCATTCGTTGTTAAAGTGATGCTAGGATCAGGAGGAATTCCATTACAATCGCGGTAGTATTTTACTTGGAATTTGAATTTTCCAGCATTGGCTCCTGTTTTGATGCATTTCCAAGTAATTTCTCCTCCCATTAAGTGGGATGCAGAGGCCTCGAAGATTCCTAAGAAGAATATCAGAGGGAAAACAAGTAGAATGATTCTTTTCATAGTTGGTCAAGTGTGTGCCCCAAACTTACAAAGAATCTTCCTTATTAACAATAGCTTAAGGCCCAATTATCACTTCGGTCATGTGAATAACTTCTAAATAGTGGTGAGCAGTCTCTAAAAGCTCCTCTGAAGTAACATTTTTGAGAGTGTGGAGGTATGCATAGTAGTGGTCTAATTCAAGCCCATTTAAAACTAAGGTTTTGTATCGATCCGATAGTGAAAAGGGGCCATCGATGCTTCTTTGGAAAGAACCAGTGAGGTAACTTTTCACCAGATTAAGCTCAGAATCGGGAATTTCTTCCTTAACGAGACGGTTTAATTCGAAGTGAATTTCCTTAACTGCTTCGGAACAAACATCCGATCCAACTTCGGTGCTTATGAAAAAATAGCCATCAAAAAATTGAGGAATAATTCCAGATCCAATGCCATACGTATAACCCTTGTCTTCTCTAATATTCGACATCAACCGAGAACCAAAATATCCTCCTAAAACAGTATTGAGAATGGTAAACTTGAAATAATCGGGATGCTTACGATTGAACAATCTTCTGCCAATTCGAATAGCTGATTGAACAGCGGCTTCTTTGGGGATGTGAAGTTTAATAGCTTCTGGTGAAGATGCGATATTTAACCTTTCAACTTTTCCCTTTTTGAATCCAGAATCTTTAATTTTTTCAATGGCAAGATTAAGTTGTATATCATTAAATTTACCAGCGATAACAACAGCTACTAATCCGTTTAAATAATTTTTTTTATGAAATGAAATTAGTTTTTCAGAAGTTAAAATATCAAAATCTTTTTCAGTAGGAAAATGTCCGTATGGATGCTGATTTCCATAAAGAGAATGGATAAAATGTTTCCGTGCTAAAAAATCGACTTTCTCTTGATTTACCGCCAATCGCTGTTTCCCTTGAACACAAAAAGTTGCAATTTCCTTTTCGGGATATGCAGGCTCATTGATGATTTCTAGAAGTACTGGTAATGTTTCTGGCAAAAATCGACTTAGCGAATAAAGACTTACCGATGCAAAATCATTTCCACATTCTGTTTGAAAATATGCGCCGTAGTTGTCTAATGCTTCTGCAATTTCTGCAGAGCTTCTTTTTCGTGTTCCTTCATCAAGCAATTCACTTGCTGCGGATGCTAACATTGGCGACTCTTCAGAAATATTTCCAGCAGAAAAAACTAATTCCACTTTCATCACTTCTTGCGTACCTTCATTAACAATTATTACAGGTATATTATCATTAATATATATAATTTTCGCTTCGGGAATTTTTATATCTGCTGATTGAATCAATTCAGGACTTTCTGTTCTGTTTAGCATAGTTATTTTGTTGCATTATAATAGAGAACGGAACAATTCTCTTGATGAAAAATTTCTTTGGCAATATTCATTATTTCGATAGGACCAATTGCTTGATATTTTGCAATTTGTTGATTAACAAGATTCGCATCACCAATCAATTCATAGTACGCCAGATTTAATGCTTTAGAATCTAAACTCATCTCCGAAAAGACGAGTGATGATTCCACTTTATTTTTTACCTTTTGTAATTCTTGTTCGGATATATCATTCTTGATTTTTTCTAATTCATTTAATATAGCATCTTCAGCATCTTTCATGGTAATTCCATTAACAAGTTTACCTTCGATCATGAATAAACTTTTATCTAAATCACCAAGCATGTAAGCACTTATATCAGTAAAAAGTTTTAGTTCTTTAACAAGCCTTAAATAAAATCGTGATGATTTTCCACGTGCTAAAATATCCGACAATAAATCTGTAGCATAAAATTCAGGATCTAATCTTGAACAACAATGCCATACCATATAAATGTTTGAATTCGGAACTTGTTTATTAATTTCTAAAGTTCTCTTTTCAGTTTGCTTTGGCTCAAGAGGTAAATTACGAACAGGAGTATTGGATACAGGAATTGGTTCGAACCATTTTGCACAAAGCGCCTTTGCTGTTTCTAATGTACAGTTTCCAGCGAGTGTAAGTATGGCATTATTGGGTGCGTACCATTTCTTGAAAAAACTTTTCACATCTTCTAAAGTAGCATCTTCAATATGTGAAATTTCTTTTCCAATAGTTGCCCATTGGTAAGGATGAACTTTATAAGCAAGTGGCCGTAATGCTAACCAAACATCACCGTAAGGTTGATTTAAATAGCGTTGTTTGAATTCTTCAACAACTACATTACGTTGCACCTCTAAACTTTTTTCGGTGAATGCAAGACTTAACATTCTATCAGATTCAAGCCAAAATGCCGTTTCAAGATTTTGTGATGGAATCGTTAAATAATAATTGGTGATATCATTATTTGTAAATGCATTATTCTCGCCTCCTGCCATCTGTAAAGGTTCATCATAATTTAAAATATTTACAGAACCTCCAAACATTAAATG
>JBBRAW010000161.1:0-5580 GCA_038206385.1 Bacteroidia bacterium
TGAAATCAATTCCATACTTGATTCCTAATTTTCTGTAACTGCAATTTCCAGTTAAATACTCGGATATGATTGCCTCTTTTTCTATTACCTCTTTATCCATTTTGTTTACATTTTACTGTAAACCTATTTTAGGACGAGACACTCTCTTCCCAATTAGTTAATAAGTTCCACACTTCTCTTAACAAATTTAGTTAAGGCTTCTCCTTTTAAGAGTCCTTGAGCTAACATTGCTAAATCGAAAGCTTGATTAAACATATTTTCTTTTTTAACAGAATCAGTTTCTGCTAATACTTTCGAAATTAATGGATGATTTGTATTTAACACCAAATTAAATTGGTCATTCATTCCCATCATAAAATCATATCCTCCACCATTTGCTGCCATCTCTTTCATGCGTCGCATAAATTCAGGACGAGTAATCATCATCGGTGCATCTTGATCAGTAAGTGCTTCTGTATTGATTGCATATTGTTCTTTGTTCAATAACTTTTCTGCAAATTCTTTTAACGCTGTTTGTTGTGCTTCATCAAGCTTTGAAATTACTTCTTCGTCTTTATGAATCAACTTACCAATTACATCAGCATCTACACGAGTAAAGGAAGCATTCTCAATTTTTGTTTCAATGAAATTTACAAAATGAGTATCTATTTGACCATCCATTACCAATACATCGTATCCTCTATTTTTTGCAGTCTCAATATATGAATGTTGATCAACTGCATTTGAAGTATAGAGATACACTAATTTCTTATCCTTGTTTTCTTGATTAACAGAAATTAATTGTTTGTACTCTTCGAAAGTGAAATATTTTCCCTCTGTATTTTTAAATAAACAAAAAGATTTTGCGCGTTCAAAAAACTTTTCTTCGCTTAACATTCCGTACTTAATAAATACACCAATGTCATCCCACTTTGCTTCAAAGTCGGCGCGATTTTCTTTAAATAATTCTTCTAATTTATCAGCAACTTTTTTAAGAATATGATTGCTTATTTTTTTAACGTTTCCATCACTTTGTAAATAGCTTCGTGAAACATTTAATGGAATATCTGGAGAGTCAATTACTCCGTGTAATAATGTTAAAAAATCAGGAACAATTCCTTCAACAGAATCCGTTACAAAAACTTGACGGCAATACAACTGAATTTTATTTTT
Source organism: Bacteroidia bacterium (assembly GCA_038206385.1). GTDB lineage: Bacteria > Bacteroidota > Bacteroidia > AKYH767-A > OLB10 > JANXSD01. The sequence continues at coordinate 1,153 of JBBRAW010000161.1, forward strand.
TTGAACTTCTAAATTGCGTTTCAATTTTGGGAAATATAATATTCCCGTTAATGAAAATGGAAAGTCTACATTCAAATGAATATGAAACAATGGATCTTCTGCCATTGGATATAATTCATGGTAGAAACTTTTGTATTGTTCAGCAGTTAATTCAGCCGGTTTACGAGTCCAAGCTGGTTGAGTATTATTAATTGTTTTCTCTTCAAACTTTATTTCAACAGGAAGAAAACGACAATATTTTTGCAACATAGTACTGATACGTTCTGATGCTAAAAATTCCGCTGACTCTTCGCTAATATGTAATGTAATTGTTGTTCCGCGATCCGCTTTATCTTGTTGTATTAATTGATACTCCGGACTACCATCGCACGTCCAAAGAACAGCTTCATTTTCTGAAGATTTAAACGAGCGCGTATGAACTTCAACTTTATCAGCTACCATAAATGCTGAATAAAATCCAAGTCCGAATTTTCCGATCAGCTGACCTTCCGTTTGATCTTTATATTTATTTACAAATTCTTCGGCACCAGAAAATGCAATTTGATTGATGTATTTTTCAACTTCTTCTGATGTCATTCCTATTCCTCGATCCGAAATAGTTAATGTTTTATTTGCAACATCTAATTTTACATCAATAAATAATTCACCAATTTCAGTTTTGTTTTCTCCAATTGAAGTAAGTGTTTTAATTTTTTGAGATGCGTCAACTGCATTTGCTACAAGTTCGCGAAGAAAAATTTCGTGATCACTGTAAAGGAATTTTTTAATAATCGGAAAGATATTTTCCGTTTGAACATTTATTTTGCCGTTACTCATTGTTGAGATATATTTTAGTTTATTAATTAAATTGATAGATTAAAATGCAATCCTAGTAAGACCTTGGTTTCAAAATAACTCCTTAACTTTGATATTATTAATGCAACTAGATGTAGAAATGAAGGGTCACAAAAATAGAGTTTATATCCCTCCGTTTCTTAAAAACTCCGATTCAATCAAAGTGCCAGCCCATAAAAACTGCCATTTTGACCTCCTAACCGAGGTTTTCACCCATGAAAATTCGTTATGGTTTGAGTTTTTTCTAATTTAACGCCAGAATTTTAAATCCCAATAAATGCTTCCCTCAAAATATCAATACATCATCGTTGATACGCTGTATCTTTTTCACGCTATTAAGAGTATAAGATTCTAAAAAAACTCCGAAATACAACCGGAAAAATTCCTTTTTTTATGCAAAACCCGATTTCAATCACCCTTCCTTCCATTCACCATTGGGTAGAAATTACCGCAAAGGAAAACCCCTCTTTACCTGCTATTTGGTTTCAAAATCAGCTCATTACTTATCAAATACTGAATGAAAAAGCGAACCAACTTGCTGCATTTTTATCTCAAGATTCTTCCATAAAGGGAAGCCAAGTAGGGATTTGTTTGGATCGTTCGCCAGAGCTAATGATTGCAATTTTAGCCGTTCTCAAAGCAGGTGCTGCTTACGTTCCATTCGATGCCGAATATCCTGCCGAAAGAATTCAGTACATGACCGAGGTGAGCTCTATTGGTGCAATGATTACCACCAATTCGTTGGCAAACATTTTACCATCAGGAAATTACAAAAAAATTAATTTAGATAATTGGAATGATTTGGCGGCAATGCCAAAAACCAATTTGAATATTGATATCCCACTCACGCAACCAGCTTATGTGCTTTTTACTTCCGGATCAACTGGAAAACCCAAAGGCGTTGTAATGCCACATCGGGCGCTTTCAAATTTAATCGATTGGCAATTAAAAAATACTTCTGTTCACAAGCAAGGACGAACATTGCAATTTGCACCAATAAGTTTCGATGTTCATTTTCAGGAAATTTTCTGCACATGGGCCGATGCTGGTTGTCTTTATTTAATTACCGATGAACTTCGATTAAATACTCTTCAACTTTTAAATTATCTTGAAGAACAAGAAATTAATAGATTATTTCTACCATTTATCGCATTGCAAAATCTTTCAGAGATTGCATTAAAAAGCGCAAACGATTTATCAAACCTTAAGGAAATAATTACAGCTGGTGAACAGTTACAAGTTACTCCAGCATTAATACAATTTTTCGAACGATTAAATCATTGCAAACTTTTTAATCATTATGGACCAACCGAAGCACATGTTGTAAGTAGTTATGAATTGGAAGGCACTCCTAAAAGTTGGTCTAAATTACCACCGATAGGAAAAGCAATTAACGGAACCGAACTTTATATTCTTGATGAAAAAAATAATTTAATTACGAATGATGCAGAAGGAGAATTATTCATCGCTGGAATTTGTTTGGCAGATGGATATCTTCATCGTGATGATTTAACGAAAGAAAAATTTATCGATAATCCATTTGTTAATGGAACAAAAATGTACCGCACTGGCGATTTAGCCAAACGTGATTCATTTGGAAATATTCATTATTTAGGTCGTATCGACGGACAAGTAAAAATACGAGGATACCGAATAGAGTTAGGAGAAATTGAAATTGTTCTCGCAACATTTAAAGGTGTTTCACAAGTTGCTGTAACCGTTCGTGAAGATAAAATCGGAGAGAAAAAACTTGTTGCATATTTAGTAATGCAAGATGGTATTGAACTACATTTAAAATCTATCCGAACTTTTTTACAAACACAATTACCAGCGTATATGATGCCTTCTGCTTTTGTGCAGATGGATAATTTACCACGAACACCAAGCGGAAAAATTGATCGTAAAAGTTTACCTGCTCCCGATCAAAAACGTCCTGATTTAGGGATTCCTTTTATTGCCGCAAATACATCCACACAAAAAACAATTGCAACTTTATGGTCGCGATTATTAAATATTGAACCAATTGGTGTTGAAGATAATTTCTTTGATTCAGGAGGTAATTCACTTCTTGCATTACAAAGTGTAGCGATATTAAAACAAGAATTTGGAATTGATCTTTCCGTTGTTAAAATTTATCAGCTTCCAACAATTGGTGCATTAAGCAAAATTATTGATGGTGATTTTTTAGAAGTTTCTCTTAAAGATCAGATGCGTAAACGTGCTGATGCAAGAAATAAAACTGGAAGCAATAACACAGAAAATGCAATTGCAATTATTGGAATGTCGTTGCGTGTTCCTGGTGCTGATAGCCCTGAAGCATTTTGGGATAATTTAAAAAATGGTGTAGAGAGTCTTTCATTTTTTAATGATAACGATCTTGATGCATCCATACCAAATGAAATAAAAAATGATACGAACTATGTAAAGGTTCGAGGAATTATGAATGATGCAGAAGGTTTTGATGCTGCATTTTTTCAGATGAATCCTAACGTTGCAAAAGTTACTGATCCTCAACAACGCATACTTCTTGAATTAGCTTGGAATGCACTTGAACATTCAGGCTACAGCCCCAATCGTTATAAAGGTTTGATAGGTGTTTTCGCTGGTTCAGGAAACAATACGTATTATCAAAATAATGTCATACCAAATCCAGTTGCAATTAATCGTGTCGGAAATTTTTTAACGATGACGCAAAATGAAAAAGATTATATTGCTACAAGAGTTGCGTACGAATTAAATTTAAAAGGATTAGCAATTAGTGTTCATACTGGTTGTTCAACTTCATTAACTGCAGTGGTACAAGCATGTGAATCATTGTGGAATCATCAGTGCGATATGGCACTTGCTGGTGGTATTGCTATCACCGCACCCATTCGCAGCGGACAGATACATGAAGAAGGTGCAATGTTTTCGAATGACGGACATACTCGCACCTTTGATTCGAAAGCAAGAGGAACTGTTTTCAGTGATGGTGCAGGAATAGTTGTTTTAAAAAGATATGCTGATGCTATCGCTGATGGTGATACTGTATATGCTTTAATAAGAGGTGCTGCATTAAATAATGATGGTAGTGATAAGGGAAGTTTTACTGCACCAAGTGTTGATGGGCAATCGGCTGTAATTAGCATGGCGCAAGCAATGGCTGGTGTTGATCCACGAAGTATAACCTACATTGAAGCACACGGTACGGCAACGCCTTTAGGTGATCCTATCGAAGTAGAAGGATTAACAAAAGCATTTCGTGAACACACATCTGATAAACAATTTTGTGCAATTGGTTCCGTAAAAACAAACATCGGTCATCTAACTGCTGCTGCTGGAGTTGCCGGACTTATAAAAACTACTTTATCTCTTTACCATAAACAGTTACCAGCATCGTTACACTACAAAGAAGCGAATTCACAAATCCCTTTTTCTTCTAGTCCGTTTTTTGTAAATGATACTTTTCGTGATTGGAATACTGATCAATTACCACGACGTGCTGGTGTAAGTTCTTTTGGTGTTGGTGGTACGAATGCACATTTAATTATTGAAGAGGCTCCACAAATTATATCAAGCAGTCCAGAAAGAAGTAAACATTTAATTGAGCTATCA
>JBBRAW010000162.1:0-5488 GCA_038206385.1 Bacteroidia bacterium
TAACAATAAAATTTAAATATTTTAATGTAAAAGTTAATGATATAATTCATGATAAAAAGACTTATAGGCAATATTATGTAGTAATAAATGGTATTGAAGATAAAGAATCATATTATTTTTCAGATAAAAGTGTTTCTATAAGAGAGCAGAAAATAATTGATATAATAATTAATCATTCCTACAGCGATATAAGTAAAATTTTAAATCATGTACAATATTATAAGAAAGTTGAAAATTTACAAGGGGAGATTTGCATAGAAATATTTTGTGGCAAATATATGGATGAACAATTTCCAAAAATAAGATTATCTACTTATGTGGTCCTAGAGCACTGGACAAAACCATGGAGTTATGCAAATTTTGTTTTAGAACTTGAAAATTATTTCAGAAAAAATAGTAGCGAAAATAATATTACAATTTGGAATGGAGACGATTACACAAGACAAAGCATAGGATTTATATATTCATTAGTGGAGATGAATTCATTTGTAAAAAAGGATATAGATGGTCTTATTATATTTTTTGAAACCGCAATAAATGAGACGGATAAATTACTTTCAGAACAAATAAATAAGGATTCAATCTTAACTTATTATCAATTTCCTGAAGAAAAAAAAACCCCGTGTAAGCAATATTTAATTTATTTCAGTCAGTTTCTAGCAGATATAGGAATAAATGCTGAACTTGAAATTAAAGAAGAGTTACATCAAACATTATTTAAAGTTACACCACAAAATAAAAGTGAAAGTCTCGATAGGATTAAGGAAGCATTAGAAATATATTTAAAAGCGACTAATGATCCGGAATTTGAGAATCAAATTGAAATACAAAATGATATTAGTGCAATGCAATGGGGTGCAAATGTACATTTTCTTAAATCTCAATTATTAATTTCAAAAAGTCTCCTACAGGCAAAAGATGCAACGATTGAGGCACTTCAAATATCAAATTTTCAATTTAAACAAATGATAGAAACTCATGATTCAAAAAAGAAAGGATCAGAGGAATTAATTGAAGGTTTTGTAGATGTTACAGATGTCGAAGTTAAAGGATTTAAATTTAAACTTCCCGAAATTCTAAGAAGTTTGAAGAGAAGAATTGGAAAGTGATTTTTTTAATATAATTTAAATTCTCTTTTAACTTCAACAACTTTATAAATTTTAAAATAAAATGTTAAATTGGATGGAACAAATGTAATAGAAGAGAAAAAACAAATAACAATTGACGATATATATTTAAATGTTATTTCTAATTTAACAGATAATTTGCCTGAAGTAAGATTTGGACCAAAATATATAGAAGATATTTTAACAATTAATTTTTCGATTAGTGGGATTAACATTACAGCTAAAGAGTTATACACTATTATTACAAAACAATATCCGTTTTTATGTAAATTTAGAAAAAGAAAGGTTTACCTTGAAGAATTAATTGACTTATTAAGAAAAACCAAACAAAACGAACAGGCTGAAATATATAACAACTATTTATTATTTAATGAACATTTTGAAAAGAAAAAGGAAGATACTTTTGTAATTCAAGAATTAAACCTTTTTTTTCATAAAACGTTTATTGAAGAATATAAAAATATTTCTCTAGAAACTCGCCAATTAATTAAATCGACTCAGTACGCATTTTTCAAGTTTTATACCTATTACGCTAAACAAAAGGAATGTGATTTACAAATGTTTGATCCTACACTACCTGAAAATATAAACCGGCCTTTTCCGAAAGAGAATGACATTCCAAGAGAAGAACCGAACTTTGTAAAAACGATAATGTTCATTAATTTATATTCTATCTTAACAAACATTAAAAAAAAGCATTCGGATATATTTGAAATTATAGTCAAACAAATAAAAATTGACCCATATCTAAGATACTTTATGAAAAGTTTTAAACAAGTTTTAAATATATATGATTCAATTACTCATTTTAGAGATTCGGTTTGTCATCTTGAGTATGAAGACAATAAAATTAAAAATTCATTTGCAAGAGGTAATAAATTTTCATTTATCTCAAATTATGCAATTAACCCAACTTTTCAGCTAGGTGATGGTCAATTGAATATAAAAAATCATATTGAACCATTAATTAAATTATTAAGTCAAATGTATGCAAATAAATTAGAAATTTATGAAGGTATTAATAAAGATAATAAAGTTGTCCTTGCAGATGTAATATATAGTTTAGGATATCTTACAGTGAACAGATCGGCTGATTTAAATATTATTAAAAATGAAGATTCATATAATATAACAATTAAATGTAAGCATTAATAGAAAACTTGTAGATTTATAAAGAGAGTTTGTTTAAATTTGGTAACTTACGATTTTTTATATTTTAAAGTTAATAATTCCTATTAAAATGGCGAAAATAGGTCTAAACAAAAGTTTAGCAAGTGCCAAAGATTCAAAAGAAGATGAATTTTATATACAATTATCAGATATAGACAGATAATAACGAGTTTCTGAGAGAATATGAAAAGCTGATATTGAAGTAAAGTATGATGGGAGAGCTGAAGTTGGAGCACAACTCAAAAAAAATAATCTTTTATTTTACAAGAATCATTCTTTTAGATTCCGTGAATGAGCCTGATTTTAATCTGTAAAAATATACTCCGCTCGGATAGTTTACTGCATTAAAAGTTATAGAATAACTTCCTGCCGATTGCTTTTCATTTACTAAAGTTTCAATCTCTTTTCCATTAACATTATAGACTTTGAGTAATACGAAATTAGAAGACGGTAATTCGTAATTGATGTGTGTACTAGGGTTAAATGGATTTGGATAGTTTTGAGAAAGAGTATAGTGTTCCGGAATATCGTTTGAGGTTGGTTGAATAGCAGTTATCCCACCATTAGTAGTTTTTAGTAATGTGCCTGTATCACCAGTAACCCAACCTGTGTTTGAATTAATAAAAAACGTTCCATATAATCTTTTTGTTGTTCCGCTAGTTTGCTGAAGCCAATTAAGGCCGGAATTATTTGTGCGAAATATTTTTCCACCATCACCAACTACAACCAGATTATTGGAATCTATTATAGATAAACCGCGAAAATTATAGTTACCAGTGAAATTTGTATTAAACCAGTTATTACCACTATCTGTGGATTTAACTATTCCACTTGTTCCTGCACAAAAGCCTGTAAGAGTATTCGCAAAGGAAATTCTGTAGAAACCACCTGTCAAACCTTGAACATAATTCCAAGTAAAACCTGCATCTGTAGTTTTAATTATAGTTTGACCTGCAGGCGTAAAACCTGTAACAAAACCTGTATTCTCATTAAAAAAATAAACATCTGACCAAAGTGCTTTAGATGAACCAAAAGAACGGTTAACCCAATTAGTTCCCCCATCTGTTGTAAATAAGGTTGTTCGAAAATCACCGGCAATAAAACCTGTATTTGAATTAATAAATTTTACTCCCAATAATGCATTTGAACCTGCAGGACTTGTTTGGGTTATCCATGTTGAACCGCCATCTGTAGTTCGACGAATTGTACCCAATGCCCCGACAACGGTTCCGGTATTTTGATTAATAAAAAATAATCTATTTAAATATGGTATTGTAAGAATTGGAGACCAAGAACTCCCTCCATTTATAGTTTTTTTTACAATTGAATAAGAAGTAAATATATCGTTTGCAATAAAATAACCGGTATTATTATCAAGAAACTGGATATCAACTATATTATAAGTTGTATTGCTTGATAATGGATACCAACCCGATTGAGAATAGGTTAAATTGTTTGTTCCTGATATTATTAAAAATAAAAAGATTAAACTAGTTTTAAGTTTTAATTCAAATCTTCCATCAATAATATCTTTTTTCTGCATCATTGCGTTAACCTCACCCATTTTCCGATGGAAGGGATTGGTCCGCAATCGTGCTCTCCAGGAATACAATCGGTTGGGTATGATATAACTAACATATAATATCCGGCAGGTGCAACAAATTCATCAGGAGGAGTCTTCACACGTAAACTAGATGTGTCTCTTTCTAAAATTTCTAGCTCAATATATCTTTGATCCATGTTAAAACCATGGGTTACTGCACCCGGTCTGATCAATGCAACTTCGACTATTTTTTCGGGATCACTTAGAATCTCAAAAGTATAATCTGTCTTGTAACCCATTCCATGTAAAGTATCATCAGTAATTTTTGGTCGGTTTTTGACAAAGTAAGATGGCTTATATATTTCAAGAGGTAAACCATTCCCTGTTGTTTGACCCCGTTCATCATCCCCACCCATTAAAACTGTTCCATCAAGCTGTAAAATAGCCGCAGAGTGATACCATCTTTTGTGATTTAATATTGCTGCTTTAAACCAACCCGCTTCTAAATTACTTGGGTCTATTATTTCACAAGCACCTCCATTCATAACATCTACTGCACCACCAGCAACCAGAACATGACCATTAGCTAAGATTACGGAATTTACTTGATGTGTTCTTGGTATATTTAAGTCTGGAATAACAGTAGAGTTCCAATCAGGATTAGTACTATTTAAATCTATAACTTGTGATGAACTCCAAGTTGACTCACTATCACCTCCTATAATTAGTACTTTGGCATCAGTATAACTTCCACCTGCATTCGGTCTTAATGGAAGAATTACTGAAGTTCCATCCTCATTATCGTATATATTTTGAGGTGGAGGTTTAGGAGTATTCCTAGATCGGTTTCCCTTGCCAGTTAAAAACGTTCCTAACAATGTAGGTTCACTTGGAGTATTTAAACTAAATTTCCTGGTTTTACCTTCATGACCACCGATAAACCAACTTCCATTGGGTAAAACATAGGTCCATGGATAGTATTGATAAGCCCATCTTTGACGAGTCTGACCATCAATAGGAAAATTAGTTTTCTGAGTCCATAAGCCTGTAGTTACATCGAATATTTCATAGGTATATGCAATCGTTCCGTTATCACCGGCACTTCCATATAAAGTAACAGCCTGTGTTCCATTTGATCCAGGTAAATTTAGTGTAGTTGCATAAAATCTTCCATCAGATGTTTGCCCATTTGTTAAATAGAGCCATTCCCATGAATCTCCAGTTAATGGGTTTAAATGAAAAATAAATGATTCTTTTCCAAGTGCATTACTCCCTGTATAACCACCATGAATTATAATTGAAAGATCTTCAGTATTTAAGTGAGTATGTTCGGCGGAGTGAACATTTGCAAAATTAATATCTGGATTTGTTGGATTATATGCTGTTGCTGGTTGATTATCAGGATCAACATAAGTTTTGGTAAGATTATCCCACATTGTGCTTTGCCTATAATTATTTTGTGGATTTGCAACATCTTTATATCCCCAAAATAATATTCTATCTGTAGTGGGCAAAGCTATAGCATGCATCATAGTTATTCCGGCAGCAGGAATTTCAACCCATTCACCTATTTCTGTATTTATGCATCTAATTGGACCAGGATCTGGACACGAGTTTCTGCCATCATCCAAAGATAGGCCAATGTTTA
>JBBRAW010000163.1:0-5339 GCA_038206385.1 Bacteroidia bacterium
TCATTAGTGTCCGGTAAAAATAGTTAATAGTTCTTTGAAAGTCTTGGTAGATAAAGGTTACATCCTAAAATAGTACGGTGACGATTTGAAATGGTCAAAATCATAACTTACTGTAAATCAGCAAGTTTATGAACCAAGGCAAATTCGTTTTTTCTCAAATTGTCACTTTTATTCCTGCAAGGATATTTGATCGCTGTGTAAATACATTTCAAGGTGATAAATGGACTAAGCATTTTACATGTTGGAATCAACTTTTGTGCATGATGTTTGGCCAATTAAGCAATCGTGATAGCCTGCGTGATCTTCTCGTTTGTTTAAATGCTCATCAGCCCAAACACTATCACCTAGGCTTTGGCAAAAGTATTTCAAGATCAAATTTGGCTGAAGCAAATGAAAAAAGAGATTGTAAAATCTTTGAAATGTTTGCCTATGAGATGATTGCGGAAGCTCAAAAGGTTGCCATTCCCGATAGTGATTTCAACTTATCCATCAAAGGAAATGTGTATGCTTTTGATAGCACCACAATTGATCTCTGCCTAAATGTTTTCTGGTGGGCTACTTTCAGAAGAGCAAAAGCAGCGGTTAAGATGCATACTCTTTTGGATGTAAAAACCTCAATTCCTGTGTTTGTTCACATTACTCCAGCCAGTATACATGATGTTCGTGGACTCGATGAATTAGTTTATGAAATTGGAGGTTACTACATTATGGACCGCGGCTACATTGACTTTGAGCGATTATCAAATATTGACCATCATGATGCGTTCTTTGTAATCAGAGCTAAAAACAATCTCCAGTTCACAAGAATCTCATCTAATAAAGCTGACAAGTCAATAGGTGTAATCTGCGATCAACAAATTACTCTCAAGGGATTTTATTCCAGCCAATTATATGAAAAGAATTTGCGAAGAGTAAAATTCCATGATGCCGATCAAAATAGAACATTTGTATTCTTATCAAATAATTTGGAATTGCCAGCTATTGAAATTGCGATGTTATACAAGTACCGATGGAAGATTGAATTGTTTTTCAAATGGATTAAACAACACTTAAAAATTAAATCCTTTTGGGGTACATCAGAAAATGCAGTAAAGACTCAAATCTATATTGCAATTATCACATACACACTTGTGGTAATTATCAAAGGAAAATTAAAACTGAAACAATCAAACTATGAAATACTCCAAATAATGAGTGTGTCATTGTTAGATAAAGCACATTTGCCAAGCCTTTTTAATAACCCTATATACCAAGATGTCAAAGAACAAAATCATATTCAATTGAAAATCAATCTAATTTAACCGGACACTAGTGAAAATTGTTTATTAATAAATAGATTTGAGAAGTAACCTTTTTTAATAAATAAATAGATGAAATATGAAATACCATTTCAGCAAAACAATTCTTGGTATTTTCGAGAATACTATTAAGAAAGTTACTGAGGCACTCAATTTCGAAGGGTTTGGCATACTTACTGAAATTGATATAAAATTCTCGGTGCCTGCAATCCTCCGTTTGCATACAAGGCATTGCTTATAGAAGATAAAATCGGAACCATGTTACCATGTAATGTTATTGTTCAGGAAAAAGTTGCAGGTAAAATCGAAGTTTCGGCTGTTGATCCAGTAGCTTCTATGCAGGCAATTGAAAATAAGGAACTCGCTGATATTGCTTCTGAAATAAGAATGAAACTGGAAAAAATAATTATGGATTTAAAATAGTAGAAACCTATTGATTAATCGACAATAAAATATAGGAGAATTTGGCTGGAGATGCTAGGTGAGAATCAAATTTATAAATGACAACCCCAAAAAAAAAGTATGACTATTCAATTAAACACAGTCAAAAATTTAAGCGTACATAAAGCATACGGTAAGAAGTTAGAAACCTTAAACTTAACACGTTTAGAAGTTCATCTGTCTGATGAGAACGGTTTCAAAAATGGGATAAATGATAAAAGGCGTCCACTTGAAGCCCGCCTGAAAGGTAGACACCCAATTTCAGTTACTGGATTAGCAAATACTTATGCGCTTGCAGTTGAGAGTGCAATTGATAAATTAAAAGCCACACTAGATACAATACTTGGGCGAATTAGGAGTCATCAGCGGAGTAAAATAATATTACTGTTGAAATAAATATAATTCCTGTTAATTAAATAATCAAAATACATACAATGGACCTTAGTAATAATATTTCTAAAAGTGAAAATGAAGCGCTACTCAAATTTCCTGTGTATATCTCAATGCTTGCTTCTATTAGTGATAGTAAACTAGATGAGGCAGAAAAAAAATCGGCAATCAAGTTTTCTCACATAAAAACATATTCCTGTGATCCGCTACTTACTTCATTTTACGCAGCGGCTGATAAAGTCTTCGAAAAAAATATGCTTCAGATTGACATGGATTTGCCCATAAAAATTGAAGATAGAATTGCTGTTATCAAAAAAGAATTAGTAAAACTAGAAAAAATTGTTGCGAAGTTGGGAAATGAATATACAACTGTAATGCATCGCAGCATGAAGTCATTCAAAGAGCATGTATCAAAAGCACACCACAGCGTTTTCGTGGATTTTGTTTTTCCGATGCCAATTAAAGGATTAACCTATTAATTTGAAAAATAAAATGAAAAAAGAACAAGAGTAATTATGACGGCAAAAGTAGAAAAAATTAGTCCAGGAAGTAATCCTGTAAATAAATTTACAAAAGATAAAACTACAACTGCATCAAGAATTGACAATGTTATAACAGGCGCTATTGAAAATGTAAAAGCTCGGTCAGGGATTTACAAATAAGGGTACTTTTATTTTTTATTAAGAAGAACGTTGAGGGTACTATCATGTTGCATACACGATATGGTCTCCAAATGTAATAATCAAAAGATTATTTGAAAGATTGTAAACGAATCTAATTAAAATAGAGTTGTGGAAAATAAACTAACTGAAACCACTGCCTTAAGGCCTGATGGTAAAAGAATATTGAATGCGAGGATAGTTGATATAGTCCTGAATAAATTTACTGCTAAATTAAAAAAGGAAACTACTTAGGCAGATAGTGATCGTAATTCTATCACCGTATTTAAATCTAAAACGTCTACCATGGTTTTGATTAGCATGCATGAAAATGCCGAATTACAAGAACATACTTCCAACGGAAATATTGCTTTTCAGATACTAGATGGTGAAATAAACTTCTTTGCTGAAGAACAGATATACCCATTAGGGAAGGTGCAAATGATCACTTTAGAAGCAAATATTCCATACAGGGTAACTTCATTGTAAGTAAGTTTTTTTCTTTTTACACTAATAATAAATAAATAGATAATTGTTAACGACTATTCTGCAATGAACCATAGCAATTCGAATCATGATGCTAATCCCCAAATGGAACATGTATGGTACAACCACCACATAATGATGATTGCAGATTTTAAAAAGCGGTTACATATAGTTCTTGTACTTTTATTGTTCAAACTGTAACTCCATGTGACTATTTATTAGGTTGGCATACATGGTTTGTTTATGTTTTAGACAATTAAGATTTATTATACAGCAATAAAGGTGGGGATAATGTTGTAACAACTTATATTTTGTTCGGTGGTAAAATGGGGATTATACTCCAAACAAATGGAGAGATGAATGATTACTTTGTATATGAAAATAGACCTTAAACACTCATTATCAGAAGATTACATTTGCCGGTAATTGTCTTTAGTTTTTAACCCCCTAATTAGGGAAATACTTTTCTTCTAGTATATTTTTGAAAATCTATAACTATCTTTTACTTCATAAAGGTTAATTATGCAATCAAGAAAAGAATTCTTAAAAAACGCAGTGCTTATCTCAGCTAGTGCTTCTATCTTATCTATTGATAATTTATTTGGTTCATCTATCTCCTCCGAAAACAAATCTATTTATTTCGATTTCCATTGTCATCCTGGATGGTCGTTTGCAACGGGTTTTCCAGCATTCGATTCAACGGCACTGAGCAAAACACTTTCCGAAATGGTTGCTGGTAATGTAACAAGCGCTTTCATAACATTGGTGGCCGATGCTCCGCTTATAAAAATGGGAACTTCAGGAATAAATATTACTAGGAAATATTCATCAGGCGACGCATGGACAGAATACAAACGCCAACTTAATCAAGTTAAATCTGCTTATGCTAATGTTCAAGTAAAGCTTACTACGCACCTGCGAGACTTCAATCAAAATAATGAAAAAATAGCTGGCTTAATTGCGGTTGAAGGTGGTGATTTTTTGGAAGGCAAAGTAAACCGATTAGAGGAAGTATATGAAGATGGAGTTCGTTCAATACAATTGGTGCATTATGTGCCGAATGATTTGGGTGATTTACAAACTTCTGAAAGTACATTTAACGGATTGTCTGCTTTTGGAAAAGAATTGGTGCCCAGAATGAACCAGATAGGGATGGTCATTGATATGGCACATGCCTCATATCTAACAACCAAAGATGTGGCGAGGTTAACTAAGGTACCCATTATTTTATCGCACAGCATTTTAGAAATGGAAGCCGATCGCCCAATTGCAAAACGTGCTATATCAAAAGAGCACGCAAAATTAATTGCTGAAACAGATGGTGTGATTGGAGCATGGCCTTCGGGTTTCAATAAAAACTTTGACGAATATGTGGACAACATAAAACGATTAGTGGATGTGGTGGGGATAGATCATGTTGGAATAGGGACTGATATGGACGGAAATTTTAAACCAGTACTTTCAAGCTACACGCAATATCCTCAATTGGCGGCTGCGTTAAAAATAAATGGTTTTTCATCCACAGAAGTAAGAAAGATAATGGGGGAGAATGCCAAAACTGTTCTTAAAAAAATACTCAAAAAATAAATTCAATAATATTATATAGAAGTTTATTCGAGACTTTTTTTCTTGAGACAGATCTAATTATCCGCCAATCTTGCAATATTTTCGCCAGCTGTTTTTTGCAAATAATTTTCTCTACATTTCAACCTGAAAATAAATAAAATATAGGTTATTGATCTAACAAGCCAAGATATAATTTTCAATAAGTTAATCTAAAAAGTAGGCTGTAAAATAAAGCCCTTACGATACCGTATGATACATAATGTTGCCAGAACAATAGAAAAAAATTAGTTTTACATAAAGTAATATTACCTTTTATGTTCATTGCAATAATTTAAATACTTTTTTTATGGACGAAATCGAAATTCCTACAGAACACTTACATGAAACCATACATGAGCAGGCTAAAGAAACCGGTGAATCAGGATGGTTTAAATACGTTGCTATTTCAACGGCTTTCATGGCGGTATTTGCAGCAATTTCTGGTTTAATGGCCGGTCAT
>JBBRAW010000164.1:0-5275 GCA_038206385.1 Bacteroidia bacterium
TGGCTTTTGTCAACTAAATTACGGAGTAAAAAATCAATTAGCGCATAGTAAGCACTTGTAGTCGGAAGTAAGTATTTGTAGTAAAATGTAAGGAGATTTTTTTTAGAAAAAATCTGGCTTTTGTCAACTAAATTACGGAACAAAAAACCAATTAGCGCACAGTAAGCACTTGTAGTCGGAAGTAAGTATTTGTTGCCGAATGTAAGCACTTGTAGACGTATGAAGTCACTGTTTGTCGTTTGAAAGCATCTGTAAATGGAGTTGATCGCTCTAAACATCATATATGTTTAAGGGAAAATATCTCTTACTATATTTGCCTTCATGGTGCTAATGGCACTGATAACAACTTTTATGACAGGACCCCTACTCGATTTATTTAATTATCTTCAAAAAATAAAAACATTACGATAACTCTTATCAAAAATAGAATTCAGAAATTATTTAAGTTTTGCGTTAAATTTAACTATCAAAATAAAAATCAATACTATCGTAAAAATGAAAAATATAATCCCATTTGCCTTTGTTCTATTGACGGTATTAGTTTCTTGTAAGTGTAGTCAAAAAGCAAATATAGAAATCTCAAATACTTCCAAATTAGAAGGTACTTGGATTCTTATCAATATTGAAAATACTCAATTACCTTTTGAAAATTTATATCCAAGTAAAAAGCCTCAACTTAGTATTGATGTCGCCAATAAAAAAGTTCAAGGTAATACAGGTTGCAATAGCTTTAACGGAAAAATAAATATTGATGTTGCTAAAATAAATTTTCAAAGAGACATGGCAATGACTAAAATGAGATGCTTATTTGAAAATGGTGAAAATGCATTTCTTGTATCATTAAAAGAAATTGATTCCTGGAGCATTTCAAACGATTCGATTTTAAATCTCAGTAAAGGAAAAATATTACTATTGAAATTTATTAAGTTTGAAAAAAAGAATTGAATACTTCAAAAATAATTCATTGTTTTTTAAATACAAATTAAAAGTTAGGTAGTAATCATGGAAAGCATAAAGTTTAAATCAGCCATTTTCAGATTAGAATATCTTTTAGGAGTTAATTATATCGAGATTCCAAAAAAGGTAATGTCACTATTTTTTGGCAAACGAATTATATGTCATATAAATGACCAAATATCCTTTCAATGTGGGATCGTTGCACTAGGTAATGGAAAAGGCTACATAACCGTAAATAATAAGCGTATGAAGCAACTTAAATTAGCATTAGGCGATGCTGTTTCAGTGAGATTAAAAATTGATAATAGTCAATATGGGATGGACGTGCCATCGGAGTTAATAGAACTTTTAGATCAAGATAAAATTGGCAAGAAAAGATTTGAACAACTAACTCCTGGAATCCAACGCTATATTATTTATTATGTATCGCAAGTGAAAAATAGTCAGAAAAGAATTGATAGAGCAATATTACTTATTGAAAACTTAAAACGATTGCCTCAAGGAAAAGAAACCTTTCGAGAATTATTAGGAAAAGAATAGTTTTTAAAATATCACTTACCATTGCGAATTTCTAAACATGGTTTTTACTTTAGATTACATCACCATGAGAATTTTTAACCAACCATTTCTCAAACTTCGGTAATGTATGTATCGACCGAATACCCACTTCAACTAAAGTTGAATTAGAAAATAGTTGCTGCAATGATCGTCCTATAAACAATCTCGTTTTGAATAATTTATTCCATTTTTCTTTATATGATGATTCTAATAATAATCGCTCTTGAAGTGTTACAAATTTTCTTTTCAATAAATTCGAATTAATGAGTAATTCACAAAGCAATTTCGAAGCGTGTATAGCCATCGACATTCCATTGCCACATAGCGGCGTAATTAATCCCGCAGTATCACCACACAATAAAATATGATTTTCTACTTGTGTTTTTTTCACAAAAGAAATTTCATTGATAACTTCCGGCTCACAAGATATGAACTGAGAATTCTGAAAAATATTTTTTAGATTTGGATTTTTATAAAGAAGTTGCTCTTCAAGCTCCTTAACAGAATTAAATTTAAACTTTTTACTTCGTTTATACAAATAACAAAGATTATATTTCTCACCTTCTATCTTCCCTATCCCACAATATCCTCCATTAAAAAGATCTAATCCAATTTCATCAATAGGATAATCAGTTTGAATATGGTATTTCACAGCCATATATCCAGTTCGTTCTTGTATGAAATTACGGTTTAGCTTTTTATCAAGTGCTTCTCTTTTACCATAACTGCCAATCACAAATTTTGATGATAAGAATTGCTTCGTATTCGTTTCGACGACGAAAATATCATTCTCAAAAATAACATTAACAATTTTAGTAGTATCAATTACATGAGCACCGTATTTTTTTGCAAGTTTACTGAGTTCAAAATCCATTGTGAAACGACTAATACCAAAGCCACCCAAATCAAGTGGGATATTAAAATTAGCTCCTGACGGAGATGATAACCTCAATCGCTTTATAGAAGCCGCATTAAAGTAAAATGGATCAAAACCAATTGCCTTCAAAAATGGTAATACTTCGTTACTAATATATTCACCGCATACTTTTGTGAATGGATACATTTTCTTTTCAATTAATGCAATCTTATATCCAGCTAATGATAATTGTATTGCAGAAACTAATCCAGCCAATCCACCTCCAATGATTATCACATCATAAAGTAAAGTATCGGAAGGAGAATTTGAATTATTCATTACCTATTTTTCAATAATTATTTGCCATCTCCAAGCCCAAAGCCATTTTATTTTGTAATTCTTAATTCCTGCCAAATTCAATATTTCAATCCATTCATTCTTTGTTAACGATCGCGCAACTGATAATGGCGCATCGTACTTAACCATATACGAATTAGAAAATAAGGCAGTTATTATTTTAATAGAATAATATGCAAACCAATGCCGGTGTAGATCATTTACCAAAACATAAGATTTACTTAGCATCTTCATTCGTTCAAGCAATTTTTTCAATTCATCCTTATCGAAATGATGGCAAAATAAATTACTCATTACAACATCAAATTTATTCTCCAATAATGCATCATCAAAAACATTATGTGTTTTGAAATTAACATTCGAAAATGTTTTTGATTGCGCCATAGCATAATTAGTCATAGCAGGGTTAATATCAATCCCCACTAGGCTAACTTTAAATTTTTTATGTTTAGCATAATATGATATAGCACGCAAGGTATCTCCACCTCCACTTCCAACGTCTAATATCGACAGGTTTTCACCTTGCCAGTTTAATTGTTCTAATGCATTTAAAATTACTGAATATCCTCCAAGGTATTTATTCACTTTGCCAATGTCATGAAGCGCAAATTCAATATCCTTGATAGCAACTCCATCTTGGTCCATAATTTCTATAAGCTCCGATCTTTTTTGGGAATGAAACATTTCTAAGAAGCTATTTCTAAAATCATTGATTCCATTGTAAGTCCAGGTCCGAAAGCACAGGATACTATTTTTTTATTTGCATCATCACTCTTCAGTGAATTTATATATTGATTTAAAACAAATAAAATTGTAACGGAAGACATATTTCCATAATTACGTAAAACATCATACGAAATTTTATTTTGTAATGGTGTAATATTTAAAGCAATCTCACAGGCTTCCAAAATTTTAACACCACCTGGATGCAATGCATAATAATCAATGTCATTGGAAGTAAGTTTAGAACGATCGAATAATTTTTCAATAAAATCATTCATTACATTTTGCAAAAGTTCAGGAACATAAGAACTAAGACGAAGATCAAAACCAGTATCACCGATACGCCATACCATATCTTTATTTCCAGCAGGTTCGAATTCAGAATAAAAATTTAGGAGCTTAAACTTAATTTGATCGGTGATAAATTCACGCTTAGATATAATTGCTGCAGCCGCACCATCTGCAAAAATTGCATTTGCTACTACTTGATCTGGCTCTTTACTTTTGTTATAATGCAAAGTACAAAGCTCAACGCCAACAATTAATACAACAGCTTCATCAACAGATTGTGTAATGTGATCACCAACCTTAATTGCATTAAACGCAGCGTAGCAACCCATAAAATTAATACAAGTTCGTTCTACATTTCTGTTCAAGCCTAAACGTTCAATTAATTGAATATCTAATCCCGGCGCCGACATTCCTGTGCAGCTAAAAGTTATAACATGAGTAATGATAGATCGATCAAAATTATTTATTTTATTGAAGCAATCGAGTGTAGCAATTTCGCTTAAATTCAATGCGAATTCATCGAATAAATTCATTCGTTTTGAAATCGCTAAGGATGGATTAATTCCTGTTGGATCAAACAAAATATGATCAGCAAAGTGATCATTTCCAAATTCAGATAATACAGAATAACGATTATCTATTCCGCTTTTACTATAAATTTTCCTTAGCCTTAATTTCTCTTCTCGCGTTAAACCATTGGCATTTTCAAGAATAGAATAATGATTTGATTGAGAAATCTTATTAGGAGGGACTGCAATTCCAATTGCTTTTATTGAAGAATGATTTCCTGTTGAATTCATTTTAAGCTACTTTTGAAAACTGATCATAATTTTACAGAAATGGGATACACTAAAGATAAGCTTTTTGACGCTGACACAATTAAACACCTTCGTTTGCCCTTTTCAATTTTCCTGTTGCCAGTGTTTTTATTTGCTATTAGTCAAGTACAAATTATAAACCTTTGGAACAGCATAATTGTTTTCATTGTCTTACATTTTTTTATATATCCAGCAAGTAATAGTTACAATAGCTATATGGATAAGGATACAGGAAGCATTGGCGGATTAAAAAATCCACCACCTGTTACACGAAAACTATATAAGGCAAGTATTATTTTTGATTGTGTTGGTTTAGCATTATCATTATTTGCAAACATAAACATATTTCTTTTAATGATAATTTATATTGCCGTATCAAAGGCATATAGTTGGAATAAAATTCGATTTAAGAAACATGCAGTCCTTAGTTGGGTAATTGTTATGATTTTTCAAGGAGCTTATACCTTTCTTCTCTCGAATATGAGTGCTTCAAATGTGTTTACCCTCCAGTGGTTTACCACTAAAAATATCTATGCCATGCTCTTATCGTCGTTGCTCATTGGCGGATTGTATCCGATAACCCAAATTTATCAACACGATGAAGATAGCGCTCGAGGTGATAAGACTATTAGTTTAATTTTAGGCGTGAAGGGAACCTTTATTTTAACAGCAATCGTATTTTTAGCCTCTTACGTTGTTGCATTCGGTTATTTTG
>JBBRAW010000165.1:0-5206 GCA_038206385.1 Bacteroidia bacterium
CAGCTATCAGCTATTCTTAATTTTAAGAGAGGAAAGTTAAGGAATCTCTTTAAATTTAGATTAACGAATTTAAGCTTTAAAGAACTCCATTTTAGGAAACACAGTTTAATGATTAGTTTGACATCCTTAATGTTTATTACTGGAATTCTAAATGCACAACAACCAACTTGGCGTCTTGGGGATCAAGAAATTAGATTTGGTAGCCCCTCAATCTCTACTGTAGTTGGATCTGATCCTTTTAATACATTTGGGTATAATTCAATCACAGATCCATCTGGTAAAATTTTATTTTATGTCGATAATGGTAGCGTTTATTTAGGTGATGGAACTTTTATTGGTGATATAATGGTTGATTATTACTATAATAACGTAATTGCATCTAAAAAGCTAGGCGGGTATCCTGAAATTTGCATAGTTCCTAAACCGGGTTCATGTACACATTATTATATTATTGGTGGATATGCTAAATATGAAAATTCTAATTATGGAACTGGTGGAACCGATCCGGATCTCGTTTTTGCAGAACTTGATTTGACAGCTCAAAATCCTCTTTATCCTGTGCCTAATTCTACGGGGAATTTTGTTGGGACATTATTAAACCCTAATTTAATAGCTCAGCCGGTTGTACCAGTTGGTGGAACTCAATTTGGAAATTTATCGAATCATACTTCTGACATTCATTTGGCTGTAACCAGACTAAGAGCAGATAATTCTAGGTTTCTATTTATCTCACGAGGACAAGAATTATACAAAGCAATTATAAGTACTAACGGTATTTCTTCTGCTGATTTAGTTTCAGCAAACTTCTCTCCATCAGGAGGAAATTCCGGTTCTAGTACTATTAAATCGGAGCTTGAAGTATATCAGGATGCTAACGTTATTCAAAGTGGCTACCGTTTAGCAATTCCTTCTGGTGTAAATACTTCATATATTACTTTATTAACTGTAAATTATAATGGCACGTCTACAAGTAATCAAATAACACTTCCAGCATTTACAGGTATTCAAAATAACCCTTTAAAAGGGATAGAGTTTAGTCCAAACGGACAGTATGTGTATGCCACTTTTATAGATGGTGATTTTTTACGTTGCTTTAATAGTAGCACAGGAAATCAAGTTTCATTACCACAAATTACTCAAAGTAATTTAAGTAATTTTAAATATTCAATGATTGAAGCAAATACCGATGAAAATTTTTCTGTTATAAACCCTGGTGATATAAACACAAATACGTTATCAGAATTGGGTCAAATTATTAATCCCAATAATCCACCACAATGTACCTTTCAAAGACATACTGTTGATTGGCAAAGTAATTATGCTTTTACGAATGGACAAACTTTAAATATTATAGGGACATTTTATTATAGAGGCATTAATAACTATTCTCAAATTGCCGTATTGCCTGATCAAATTGATGGTGGCATAAATGATCCACTTAATCCTGAAATACAAGAAACATGTTGTAATTTCTTTTCAGAATTCAATGTTAAAAATTATACAGTAGATCATAATGTAAATTGGAGCGGAGTATTTAATGATATTAATAATGGATCTGGCGACATATCAATAAAAGAAGAACTCTTAATAAAGGCTGGAGTAACCATTGATGTTGAAGATATTAAATTCATTTTTGGATTACATGCTCGATTAATATTGGAACCAGGGGCAACATTGATTTCTCATGGTTGTACTTTTACAGGACACGAAGCATGTTATACCATGTGGGATGGTATATTTGTACAAAGTGATATTTCTACAGGTCAAGCAGCAAATGTTTATATGGTTGATGATGGAAATGGTAGGAGAACCATTGTTGAACATGCGATTTTTGGAATAGATGTCGGGTTGATTCCAGAATTAACTCTTTTAGCTATTCCTGGCGGCTATATCAATTTAAATCACGTTTCTTTTGAAAATAATGTTTCTTCTATTTATTTTTTGGGTCACCCCTTCAATAATTTACAATCTATAGTGCACAATTGTGATTTCCATACTGATTTTGTTAATGGCAACTTTATTAAAATGTGGTATCCTTATTCGAATAAAACGCCCTCTTTTTTTATTAGTACTTACGGCGTAAATGTTCAGGATATTGCATTTACTGGAGTTAATAATTTTGATCGTGCAGATATTGCTTTTAATATTGGTGATTGTGAAAATATGGAAATCAATCAATGTCATATCTCCAATTGTCATTTTGGTATTCGAGAATCTAATTCTGGAATTAATGGATTAAAAAGTCAATCGCAAATTGTAGGAAATACTTTTGTAGAAACGGGCACTTGTGTAAGAATTGAAAATGGGCATGACGATGAAATTGTGGGGAATAATTTTAATGCAAACAATGGATCACAAGAGCATAATTTTTATGGTATTTATTTGGACAAGACATCTACGTTTCATATCAGCGACAATTCTTTTAATTATAATAGATATGGAGTATTTGTAATTAATAGTGGATCAGAACCTTCGTTTATTAATGCTTCAGCAAATGGCAATGTGTTTAATGCTTGTTGGCGAGGCATACATGCTTACAAGGACAATAGTGGGCTACTTATTAATTGTAATATATTTAATAATAATATCACACTATCACGACCAGGAGACGCTTATTCTATTGGATGGGCTATCGTTGGCCAACTTCCTGATCAAGGTAATCCAGGATTTGCATTTAATAATGAGTTCCGTCGATTTAATGGTTTTGCAGATATGGGTTCCATTCAACCAAATGGCACTTTAGGTTGTAATCCAGCAACAAATTTTTGTTATTATTATGACTATTCCCCTTTGCATAATCCAATAATTTCAACGGATCCTGACTTTAATTATATTACTAAACAACGAAATGTTACAAGTAACGGTTGCCAATTTCAGCGATTGATGGTACTTGCCAATAATACCCCTTCGGCGGCAGCAATATTAATTGATCAACAAACAGATCCGATGTTGAAATCGATTTGGCAGAACGAATTATTGCATTGGTATGAGCAACAAAATGAAAACGATTCATTAATAGCTTATTTGTCCAACTCAACTGAGGTAGGTGATAGGGAATTATTGTTTTTTAATTTTGTTAAAGAAAATGAATTCAACAAAGCGGGTTCTTTATTAAATCAATTTAGCTCGAGTAATGAAACTACTTTGCAAGAATTTGCCACTTTAAATGATATTACTCTTAACATAGCTCAGAATAATAAATCGATTAAAGAAGTCGATTCAAGTCAGCTTGCAATAATTCAACAATTTTCAATTTCTGATCGCCCTATAGGAGCACAAGCGAGAACCATGCTTTCACAAATTTTAGAGAGTATGCAAACCTTGAATATCCCAACCGATACGGGGTATACACGAATTGGAAGTCAACAAAATAATTTTAATAAATTTTCAATATATCCAATCCCTGCAAACATATCTACTGTAATTAAAATATTGAATCCGGATTTTGATCAATATTCTATTTCAATTGTAGATTTACTTGGAAAAATTCAATTTGAATTTACAATTAAAGATGAAAAGGAAATCTCTTTATTAAATCTTTCTGCAGGTGCCTACATTGTAAAATTATATAACAAGGGTGATTTAATTGAATCTCAAAAATTAATTAAAATTAAATAATTTCTAATTTGCAAGGGAGGTCATTTGACCTCCCTTGCTTTATTTATTAAATAAACATTATGAAAAAATTTATATTAGTCTTTATTTGTGTTATTTGCTTTTCTTCTAAAGGCAATTCGCAAAATACATTTGATAAATTTTATATAATTAGAGCAACATCGGATTTGTATAAAATTTTCCCGTTTACCAACCATTTTACCTTTGTTGGTGGAACAACTGATTGGGTTTATGATTCACTAACATTTGATGTTGTAAATCAATCACATGCCTTATTGGGACGTATTGATTTGAATGGAAATTTAATAGACACACTTTATTTTTCACATCCTGACTCAATATTAGCTGCAAATTTTCCATTTAATTCAAGCGATTTTTTTTATGCTGCTGAACTAGATGATTCAAAAAATATTTATTCCATTGGTGGACAAGTAAGTCTAAATTCGATTGGGAAATCAATGGTGATGTTTAAAATAGTAAAAACCGATTCCACTGGATTAGTATATTGGGATAAAATATTTCCGTTAGGTGCCGATTCAGGTTGGGTACCTGTTGGAATTACTTATAATAAAAAAGCAAATAAAATTTATTTTACGGGTTATATAGTTAACCCCAATGGAAGTATTGCAGACCAATTTATTTCATCAATTGATACAGCTGGAAATATAATAAATTCCTTTCGATTAAATGAGCCAAACTTAAGGTTGCAAAGTATTATTACGGATAGTTTACAAAATATGTACGTAACAGGTTATGATATAATTCAATTTCAATCGGGCACTGCGAATGCAGCTACCTATAAATTGGATAGCTTAGGGAAGGTAGTCTGGAAGTATCCTTACAATTTATCAAATAAGTTAAATATTGCAACGGGAATAACTTTTAGTCCTGATGGGAACATTGTACTTGTATATTGTGAAGGCGCACCAGGACCGAGTATTTTTCATGGTAATCAATATCACTTGATGAAAATTGATACAGCTGGTAATCAAATTTGGGATAACCCGTTTCATTATACTTATTCTGATATTTGGAATTCCACCTTGTATCAATTACCAAATTCAAACTTAATTCATATTGGGCTTTATCGCGATACAATAATTCCCGGTCCAATAGCTGCTATGCTAACATTATTTGATTCAAGTGGAACCGTTCTTTGGGATCGTTATTTTTATAATACCAATGGAAGTTATAAAGTTTTATACGATGTACAACCTACCTTAGATGGTGGATATATAATGAGTGGAAGTAATAATTTTGGATACATTGACACTGTGAGTGGTTATCATACAGAACAAGCGTGGATAGTAAAAACCGATAGCCTTGGTCTTCTAACATCTATAAATAATCATACACCAGATTACCTTGGTAAAGCAACTATAAATGCACCGTTTCCAAATCCAACAAAGGATGCAGTTACGGTAGAAACATTTGTTCCCTTAGAAGGGAAAAAAGCGATAATACATTTGTTTGATATCCGCGGTAAAGAGTTATTGCAAAAGGAAATTAGTAAGGGCATTACAAAAACATCAATTTCATTACAAGAATATGCGTCAGGCAATTATTTAATTGCTCTTAGCATCGATGATTA
>JBBRAW010000166.1:0-5177 GCA_038206385.1 Bacteroidia bacterium
TTCTCTATAACCTTTCTTGTGATCAATGCAGCATTCGTCCCCATGCTAACCACATCTTGATTATCGTTGTTATTTGGGATACTATGAACGTAAGCAGGCATCGAAAGCGTTTGACATTCGGCAACTGTTGAGGTAGCGGTAAACTGCATTCCCTGCATACCGTAATTTAAACCTAA
The DNA here is from genome assembly GCA_038206385.1 of Bacteroidia bacterium. Taxonomy (GTDB): domain Bacteria; phylum Bacteroidota; class Bacteroidia; order AKYH767-A; family OLB10; genus JANXSD01. The sequence goes on from JBBRAW010000166.1 coordinate 177, forward strand.
CGTGCCAAGGTTTAAAAAAGCTGGTAATTTCTGATTTAACTTGTCATTTAATAAATAGTTCAACTGACGTTCGGAAAGCATTGTTAACTTGGTAATTGCAATTTTAAGTTTGTCCATTTCCAAGGCTACATAATCACCATGAAAATTTCCACCATGATAAACATCTTTGTTTTTTACATCGATAATAGGATTGTCATTTACCGAATTAACTTCGTTCATCACCACCATTTCTGCGTATTCAATCGAATCGAAAATAGGTCCTAGAATTTGCGGAACACATCTCAACGAATAATACTCTTGCACTTTTTCTGTTAAAATATCTTGTGTTTCGATGTTGACACTTTGGTATAAAATGTCAGAGCGTTTTTTGATCAACTTACTTTTCGCCGAAATTTTTTGCATCGCCGCAGCAACACGTCGCTGACCTTTATGCGGTTTTACATTATTTAATTCTGTAGAAAAATGATCGTCAAAAGCTTCAACAAGTTCATTAATCATTGTCGAAAAAATGACTGACCAATTCACTAATTTTTTAGAGTAAAGTAAATTTATGGCAGCGATACCTGTCATCGCCGCTGTACCATTTAATACTGCAATGCCTTCACGTTTATGGATCGAAAGTGCTTTAATTTTTTCCTTCTTGTACACACTTGCGGTATTACAAATTTTACCGTTGTACCAAACCTCCCCTTCACCAATTAATGTTAATGCAAGATGAGCAAGCTGCACCAAATCACCACTTGCGCCAACGCCACCGTGCTCATAGATACACGGATATATATCCTTATTGATTAGCTCTTTAAGGATCTGAACCAACTCCTTATTCACGCCTGAGTAGCCTTGCATGAGTGACGACAAACGCACAATCATCAACGATTTCGTATCGAGTGGCGAGAGTAAATTACCAGAGCCGGAGCAATGGCTTCGGATGAGATTAAATTGTAGTTGTTTGAGATCTTTGTCCTTGATTTTATACTGCGCCATAGGTCCAAAGCCAGTATTTATCCCATAAATGAGTTTCCCATTTGAGAATTCATTTAAAAAAACATAACTCTCATTCACCATTTTCAATGCCTTTTCGGATAGTTTCACCTTCTGATTCTCATACAGAACAGCGTACATATCACTTAAAGTCAATGGTTTGTCACCTATTGGAATCATATCAAAAAATATAACAATTTGATTTAATTTAAAAAAGAGCATCGATGAAATGCTCTTTTTGGGAGACCTCAAAAGTAGCGTAATTATTATTGCTTCACAAACTATTCATTAGAGTGAAATTTGAAGATTTATTTTAATCAGAAACTATTTTTAAAACTACCAGAATAAAGTATTAGCAGAATTTAAGTTTCAGCAGCAAAAGTTGCAGTTCTGAAAGTCATCTTAGGCTAAAATTTTCAGGATTTCATAAATTTTATTTGATGAAATAGTGAACTTAACGAGAAGTATTTCTAAAGTGAAAAATAATTATGTAAATTCTGTTAATCCTTTTTTAATCTGATTCAAACAATTAAATCTCCGTCAATCCTTCTGCCAAATTTTTATCTACTTCGGCTTCTTCCAACTTTATCACATGTGCGATGGTTTTTAATATGCGACTGTGATTTTTTATTAATGGATTATTGGTATCCCAAACATATCCAGCTAATACGGAGCAGATCTGTTGTTGAATTTGTTCGTTCGGATTTTTTGCAAAGAAAATATCTTGAAGATGACCATCGTACCATCCCATCACATACGAGCGGAATGTATTTACACCTTGCATCATGTAATCGGTATAATCTTCTTGCCAATTAACAGATTCTCCTTTTAGCTGTTGACAAACTAACTTCGCTGCTTTATGTCCGGATACTGTTGCTAACGTAACACCTGAAGAAAAAACTGGATCAAGAAATTCTGTAACATTTCCAGTAAGTACAAAACCATCACCAAAGAATTTATTCGTTGACGTTGACCAACCTTCAATTGTCTTAGCTTCGAAAATAAATTCACAATCTTTAAAACGAACATTTAATTCAGGTTCTGTTTCGATAAAGGCCTTTAACTTTTCGCTTGTATCACCTTCCATCTTTTCAAAAAACTCAGGACTACCCACAAAACCAACGGAAGTAATTCCATTCGAGAAAGGAATAATCCAAATCCAAACATCTCTTTTATGAATTACGATTGTAATACGATTTGGTTCGTCATAATTTGCACGATTCAAATCTTTGATATGTGCGAAAAGTGTTTTACGCGGTGGTAAATTGGATGGTTTGTCGAGGTTAAATAATTTCGGAATTACTCTACCATATCCACTTGCGTCGATTATAAATTTGGCCGCAATTTCACTTTTTTCTCCATTGCTATTTTCAACGGTCGTTACTGAATCACTACCATTGAATTTTATATCCGTTACACCCGTTTCGAAGTCGATTGGAACTCCCATCTTTTGAACTTCATCGCATAATGTTTTATCAAATTCAGCTCTAGGAACTTGCCATGTCCATGACCATCCTACAGAAAATTTATTGGAGAAATTGAAGTCACAAATTTTTCCATCTTTCACGAACTTAGCACCGAATTTTTCTTGAAACCCTTTGGCTTTTAAGGCTGGTAAAAATCCTGCCTCTTCCAATGGCTCCATGCATCTCGGTAAAAGACTTTCTCCAATTACGAAACGAGGAAATTTCAATTTCTCTACAATCTTAACATTAAAACCACCTTTCTTAATGATGGATGCGGCAACTGTTCCTGATGGACCCGCACCAATTACCAACACATCAACTTGCTCTCTTTTCATTTTCGAAATAGGTTAAAAATTAATCGATTTATATTTTTTAATTGCAATTATCAAATTTTGAATTACTTATTTTTTAGTATCGTTAATCCTTCATCCAATGTTAAATCGGAGACTGGAACTTTCAATGGTTTCATTGCAGATTCACCAAATGTATCATTCCAATTTATATTCAAAACGGTGAATTGCATGTCAGCGATTTTTCCGGGAATATTAAATACTGCATAGAATTTACAGTCATCATTAGGACGAAGAATTTCAAATTTGTCTTTATTACCATTATTTGCAAACTCTTGTCCGTCTTTTAACTTCACCGAAAGTTGAGATGGATTTACTAAGCCAATTTCCTTTCCAGTATACGTACATTTGAATTCCGTAAAAGTTTCTTTTGTCGTTTGTTTTGATTTCTCCAGTGAGCAATGAAAATCTCCTGCCGCAAATGTATTTTTTGATGCTGGTAATTGAAAGTCTGGAACTTTTAATTTCTTACCATTGATAGCAATTTTATAAAGACAATTCAGATCCAATTTTAATTTGTCGACATGAAAATTTTTGCCACCTGTTACTTTTAAAGTTTTTGTAATATGGTCGTTTGGTTTGATGAAAAAATCAATTCTATTTAGTAATCCTCCTGTTGGACTAAAAGTTCCAAAATCGAAAATAAATTTTGAATCAGTGCCTTTGAAGTAAAGGTAGTCAGCAGTTTTATTGGTGATCGAAATTTTTACTAATGAAAATTCTTGTTGTGATTGCGCATCAACAAATTCTATTGCATAATCATTATTCTCTATAGCTTTTACTGCATAATGATTTTCGTGTTTCGGATCACTTGGTTTTCTTTGTGCAAAAGAAGCATTTATGGTTAATAATAAAACTGCGAAGAGCATTAATGTTTTTTGCATAACTTGATGTATAAGGTTTGAAATATTTTATTACTATTTTTTTATAAAAATATCCTTTTAATTCTTATTTACAATAATTGCATAGTCAATGCTCAACTAATTAGCTATTTTTCAGATAATTACCTGAGATCATTTAATCGATTTACTTTTCTTTTGGTATCGGAAATCTGCATTTTATGAATTTCATCCAGTGAAAGATACTTTACTTCAGGAAGTACACGCAGCATTGATTGCAATGTCCTCTTGATGTTAAAATCAATTTCGTCAGTATAATCTGGCACTGCAATATGAATGATTATTTCATCAATACCGATATCATTTTTAAATACATTAACAACATACTCTTTTATGCTTTCAATACTATTTAAAATATTGAAAATAGATTGAGGGTAGAGTGTAGTGCCTTTGTATTTGATGAGTTGTTGCTTTCTTCCAATGATTGGACTTATTCTACTTGTCATTCTGCCGCAAGAACATGGCTCATTAAAGTAAGTGCAGATGTCGCCTGTTTTGTAACGTAGCAACGGCATTCCTTCAACTGCTAAGGTAGTAATTGTTAGTTCGCCAATTTCACCTTGTGGTAACTGATTATTATCATCATCTAAGATTTCAAAAATTAATAAATCAGGATGAAGATGTCCACCTTTTCCTGCTTCACATTCCGTGAAAGCAGTTTGTTGTTCTGTTGAAGCATAAGTAGAAAACAATTCAACATTCCACGCATTCGTAATTCGTTGCCCTAATTCATTGAGCGAAAAATTTTCATTACGAATATTTTCACCGATGCATAAAATTTTACGAACCGATGTACTTTTTAAATCTATTTGCTTTTCGTTTGCATAGCTGATAAGGCTAAGTATTGTTGATGGAACAGCGATTAATACACTAGGTAATAAACGTTGTATTAAATCAATTTGCATTGGAAAATTCCCAGCGCCACTACGAATAATTCCTGCATCAAGTTTTCGTGCGCCTTCGTAGTAAGCGATACCAGCCATAAACTGACGATCAAGTGAAAGCATTAATAAATAAATATCTTCAGCATTTGAATTCATTGCTAGGAAGGAAAGGTATTCGTTATAACCCAATCGATCAATATCATTCTTTGTTAATCCGATTGTTACTGGAGTTCCTAATGTTCCAGAAGTGCTGCAATATTCTTTTATTTTATTTTTATCGACGCACAAAAAATTCCAATTCTGATTTTGTAAATCATCTTTACTTGTTGTAGGTAATTTTACGAGATCAGCATATTTTTTTATTGAAGAAAGATCAACCTTATTTTTACTAAAGTGATTTTTATAAAAGGAAGAATTCGTA
>JBBRAW010000167.1:0-5136 GCA_038206385.1 Bacteroidia bacterium
AATTGTACTAATGCCTCTTTTGATTTATTTAATTGGGAAAGTACAAGCCCAAACATTTCGAGCACGTCGATTTTTAATTTTTTTAGTTCTGTGTCTAGATGTGTCATGGTAAAATTTTATTTTATTTTATTTATTGAATAATTGAGCGTTAAAAAAATTTAGTGATCAACCGAATCGTCCTGTAATATAATTTTGTGTTCGAATTTCAGTAGGATTGGTAAAGATCTTTTTAGTAGAATCGTATTCAACTAATTCACCTAGGTAAAAGAACGCTGTTGTATCACTAACACGCCCGGCTTGTTGCATGTTGTGTGTTACAATCATGATCGTGTATTGCGATTTCAATTCATAAATTAATTCTTCAATCTTAGCTGTTGAGATGGGATCAAGTGCTGATGCAGGTTCATCCATTAAAATTACCGATGGTTCGATTGCCAATGCTCTAGCGATGCATAAACGCTGTTGTTGTCCTCCTGATAATTCCATTGCAGACTTTTTTAATTTGTCTTTCACTTCATCCCAGAGTGCAGCTTGTTTTAAGGAACGTTCTACGCGCTCTTCAATAAATGTACTGTGTGAAATTCCATTTACGCGAAGTCCATAAGCGACATTTTCAAATATCGTTTTTGGAAATGGATTGGGTTTTTGGAAAACCATTCCAACACGTTTGCGTAACTCTTCAATACGAACTTCTTTACTGTAAATATCTTTTCCATCAATAAGGCAACTTCCTTCTATGCGAACACCATCAATAAGATCATTCATCCGATTAAACAATCGTAAGAAAGTAGATTTTCCACAGCCTGATGGCCCGATGAGTGCGGTGACTGTATTTTTTTCAATCGACATATTAATTCCTTTCAAGGCATGAAAGGTGCCATAATACAATTCAACATTTTTACTTTCTATCTTATGCATATTGCTGTGCTACGCTACTTAATTTATTTTATATTTTTTCCCTAAATATCTCCTTAATGCATTTGCAGCAAGATTTAAAATCAATACAATTAATATTAATACAACGGCAGTTCCATACGCCATCGATCTTGATTCCGCAATATTAGTTCCACTCGTAGAAATTACATAGAGGTGATATGGTAACGCCATTACTTGATCATACATACTTGTAGGTAGCTTCGGCAAAAAATAAGCAGCAACAGTAAATAATATAGGTGCTGTTTCTCCTGAAACTCTTCCGATACTTAAAATTAATCCAGTAATAATATTTGGCATTGCCATTGGTAAAGTAACTCTACGAATAGTCTGCAATTTTGTGGCACCTAATGCTAAACTTGCATGACGAAATGAATTATCAATTGCTTTTAATGATTCTTCGGTAGTTCGTATAATGATTGGTAAAACGAGTAATCCTAATGTTAATGATCCAGCAATGATAGAGTCGCCAAAACCCATTCCGTTTACAAATAAAGCCATTCCAAATAATCCAAAAACTATTGACGGTATTCCAGCTAGATTGGAAGTCATTAATTTGATAAACCTTTTTATAATTCCTTCTTTAGCATATTCGTTCGTATAAATTCCAGACATTAATCCAATAGGAAATGCGAATAACATACTTCCTGCAATGAGATAAAGTGTTCCAACGATTGCTGGATAAATACCACCTTTTGTCATTCCATCTTCAGGCATTTTAGTAATGAAATCCCAATTCACCACACCGATACCTTTTGAAATGATAAATCCTAAAATGGAAAATAAAATTCCAATAACACCGAGGCTGAGAATCCTGAAGACCCAGAACGCAGTATTTTCTGCTAATCGTTTACGAGTATTGATGTCCATGGTTTTTATTTGGAATAATTACTTCTTTTTCTTGAAATATAATCCACCCATAAGTTGATAACTAATGTAATGAGAAACAATATGCATCCTAGTGCAAATAATGATTTATAATGTATACCATCTTTTGGAGCTTCACCTAATTCAGCTGCGATAGTTGCTGGAATTGTTCTCACTGGTTGCAATAATGAATGTGGCATTACAGCTGCATTTCCAGTCACCATTAGTACTGCCATTGTTTCACCAATTGCACGACCAATACCTAAAATTGCTGCTGCTGAAATTCCTGAAATGGAGTAGGGTATGGTTACACGAACTATAGTTTGCCAACGATTTGCTCCTAGTGCTAAGCTTGCTTCTTTCATCGAACGAGGAGTGTTGCGAATTGCATCTTCAGAAACAGTAATAATTGTTGGAAGTGCCATAATTGCAAGCAAGATACTTCCAGACAAGGCAGTTTCACCAACTGGTAAATTAAAAGTTTTTTGCACCATAGGAACAATAACAATTAATCCGAAAAATCCATAAACAACAGATGGTATTCCTGCTAATAATTCAATGATTGGTTTGTAAATATTTCGCATCTTTTGGTTGGCTACTTCTGCTAAATAAATAGCGGTTGCCAATCCAATAGGTAATGCGATAACAATTGCAATTAAACTTACCCAAAGTGTTCCGAGAATAAGTGGTAATACACCTAGTTGTACAGCAGGATTTGCTGTTGGAAACCATTCTTCACCACTAAGAAATTGTGTGAGTGTTACATTTTCTACTTTAACTATTTTTCCTTTAAAACTAGGCTCAAGATATTTTTTAGAGAAGACCGCAATTATTCCTGGAGTGTTACTTACAAGCGAATCAATTTTATGCGGTAAGAATTCGAAATTAGCTCCTATTTCATCATCAGAAAAATAAGTGCTAAGGTCATTAAATGTGAAAAGAATAATAGAATCTTTTTTTCCACCAAGTTCATCCCAGTGTGTAATTTTTTGATCAAAAATATTTTTAATTTGTGCAGATGAAATATGTTCCACTGTATTATCAGCACTTAAGGTAATTATGTTGTCACCTTCTAATGGAGATTGATTAAAAAGTGATAACCCTTCTTTGAAAAGAAAAATAGTAATCAGCAGTACAGTAAGTGTGGTTACCGTACTGCTGATCAAGAGGGCTCCCTCTATAATTCGCTCAATAAATTTTTTCACAAAGTCGTTTAAATGGAGCGTGAAATTAGGTTATTTTTTCAAAGGTACATAGCCAACTTCAAGAACAGTCTTTTGTCCTTCTTCTGATAAAATAAAATCCACAAATGGCTTTATAATAGCTTCTTTTTCAGCTGAGTAATAATAGTATAACGGACGAGCAACAGGGTATGTGCCATCTTGAGCTGCTATTACAGATGGAAGTACATACGTTTTACCTGCGTCATACGAAACAGCAATCGGTTTAATCTCTTTTGTTTCATAAGCTAATCCAACATATCCAATAGCACCTTCCGTTTGACTAACTGATTGTACAATTGCACCTGTTGCAGGCATATTTAATACTGTTGTTGCATAATTTTTTTTGTCCATTACATGTTCTTTGAAAAACTCATACGTACCTGATGATGTTTCGCGAGCATATACTATTATCTTTAAATCAGCACCACCAACTTCTTTCCAATTAGTTGTTTTTCCTGTATAAATATCTGACAATTGCTCATGCGTTAATTTATCAATTTTATTTTTTGGATTAACAATAACAGCAAGTGCATCTTTTGCAATTATTACTTCTTTAAGATTCGATTTCTTTTCATCAAACTTAACTTTTTCTTCCATCTTCAACTGACGCGATGACATTGCAACATCAGTTGTACCATCCATCAATGCAGTGATACCTACACCCGAACCACCACCTACCACTGTGATAGCAGCATCAGCATGTTTTTTCATATACTCTTCTGCTTCTTTTTGTGTAAGTGGCAAAACAGTATCACTTCCTTTAACAGTTATTGCATTTTTTGATGCATCATTTTTTTGTTCTTTCCCAGCACATGACATCATCAATGTTAATGAGAGAATTGCAAATATTTTTTTCATAAAGGTGTTTTTATTTGATTTATTTAAGTGTGATGTAACCCACATCTCCAACTATCTTTTGTCCTGTTGGTGAAAGAACATAATCAATGAATGGTTTAACTAACTTTTCTGCTTTTGATGGATAATAAAAAAACAATGGCCGTACTACAGGATATGTTTTATTCTTTGCAGTCTCTACAGATGGTTTAACAAATGTTTTTCCTTTATCGTATGAAATCGCAATTGTTTTTACATCCTTTTCAAGATACGCTAAACCAACATAACCTATTGCACCTTTTGTTTGACTAACAGATTGAATAATTGCTCCCGTTGCTGGCATATTCAAAACACTACTTGCATAATTTTTACGACTCATTACATGTTCTTTAAAGAATTCATAAGTGCCAGAAGAAGTTTCGCGAGCATAGACAACAATTTTTAAATCATCACCACCAACTTCTTTCCAGTTGGTGATTTTTCCTGTGTAAATTCCTTCTAATTGTTCACGTGTAAGTTGTGATACTTTATTATTTGGACTGACTACAACAGCTAATGCATCGAAAGCGATTGTAACTTCTTTGTATGAACGTCCAGCGTCTTGTAATTTCAATCGCTCATCCATTTTAATCGGACGAGATGACATTGCGATATCTGTATTTCCTTCTATTAACGCAGCTAATCCAACTCCTGAACCACCACCAACAACCGAGATACTTGCGCTCTTATTTGTTTTCATATATACTTCTGCTTCTTTCTGCGAAAGTGGAAGTACAGTATCACTACCTTTTATTACTAATTTTTGAGCTTCAACTGAAATATGTAAGGAAGCAAAGATACCTATGACTAGAATTATTATGTTACGTTTCATGTTATGATAATTTTATTATTGTCTTATTTTATTTAATGTTAGAAGCGATATTGTAAACGAAGTGTGAAAACATTATCTTTAATATCAGAAGTATAGCCTTTCAATTTTGTAGATTCATTTTTCACAATATCGTAATATGCCATTAATTTTAAATTCTGATCAAATCTCCAAATTCCACCAACGCCGATTGTTGAATATTTAATATCTGCTTCTGTTAAATTTGAATTCTGTAATCCTATCTGATCACCACTTACATTTTTGTTAGGATCGAACCAATCATACTTAAGTACAAATTGTGCTTTTGATTGTCCAATGTTTTGTAAGAAATATACATATCCACCATTGAATTTGCGTTGAAAAATTGGTTTAGTTACTACAGCTGAAATACTCTTATTATCATTTGACAAT
>JBBRAW010000168.1:0-5113 GCA_038206385.1 Bacteroidia bacterium
TGCCAACAGCAATTACATCACAAATATTAGGTAACAACGAATGTTTCGAACCTTATACAACGAATATTTATAATCGTCGTGTGTTAAGTGGCGAGTTCATTGTTGTAAATAAACATTTATTGATGGATTTAGTGAAGATGAATCTTTGGAACAGCGACATGAAAAATAAAGTGATCGCATCGAATGGTTCGATTCAACATATTCCTGAGATTCCGCAAGACATTAAAGATTTGTATAAAACAGTTTGGGAAATTAAACAACGTACAGTTATTGATATGGCTGCTGATCGTGGTGCATTTATTTGCCAAAGTCAGTCGTTGAATTTATTTATTGCAGAACCAAATTTTGCAAAGCTTACATCGATGCATTTTTATGCATGGGAGAAAGGATTAAAAACAGGAATGTATTATTTACGTACACGACCTGCGGCTTCAGCGATTAAATTCACAGTAGAAAAACAATACGATACCATTCCACAAATGGCGGAGGCTATAACAGCTACTGCAACAGTTATCACTACTTCGGTTACAGAAATTTCTGATAATACAATTATTAATAATGATGTTACTACGAGCTTCCTTGATGAAGTTCAAGGTGCGGGAGATCAGATTTCATGTTCATTGGATAATCCGGAAGGATGTGAAATGTGTGGTAGTTAAAAACAAATAACATTATAAAAAACCCTGAAGTACGCTTAAATGTACTTCAGGGTTTTTTTTATGTGATGGATGTACTTTCTATAGTATATTTCGCATTAATTTTAATTTAAGAGTACTGCAAATAGGTCAATTAAATTGCAAGAATCCTTAATAGGTATTTTGTATTTATATTATTTATATCTTTCAGTAATATAACCTACCGTATGAAATTTTTAATCCTTGCAGTTCTTCTTTGTTTTGCTACTGAATTAATTCATGCTCAAACATTCGAAAAAAGTTATGGAGGTCCTGGCACAGAGACTGGCGTTGATGTTGCCACTCTTACGGATCAGTCAATTATTTTAGTTGGAACATCTAACAGCTATGGGAATGGTGGTGATGATATTGTTGTTACCAAAACTGATTCAGCTGGATTATTGCTTTGGTCAAGATATTTTGGAGGCCTTTATAATGATAAAGGAAAAGGCGTTGCAATAGGAAGTGACAATGCAATATATGCATGTGGTGTTAAGATGGGAGCGAGCGCTGGAACTGAAGATATTCTTTTAACAAAAATTTCGAAAGATGGTGTAGTTCTTTGGACCAAAACTTATGGCGGTACGAACACTGACGTTGTAAATGATATTGCATTTCGTGCTGATAAAATTTATATGATTGGATCCACAAAAAGTTATGGAGCTGGACAAGATGATATTTATTTTATTAAAACAGATACTGCAGGAAATGTAATTACAACAAAAACTATTGGAACTACGGGTGATGATCTTGGCAACAGTATTTCCAAAACTGCAGATGGTAATTTATTGATTGGTGGAAGATCGGATTTCATTCCAGCTACGGAAGTATTTGTTGCAAAAATTAATCTTTTGGGTGATACATTATGGACCAAACGATTTGATTGTAATGCTCAGACATCAGTTATTAGTAGTATTGCAGCAACAGCAGTTATTGAATTAAGCGATAAACAAATTCTTGTTAGCGGAACAGGAAATGACAATACAAATTTTGTAAAGGCTTTTCATATTCGGTTGGATGCTTTTGGAAATCAGATTTATTTAAAATTCTTTTCATATACAAATACTTATGTATTGGCAATTGATGCTATTAGTACATCAAATGGTGGGTATATCATCAGTTCTGATTATCCAAGTGGATTAAATAAATATGACAACACTGGAACTTTAATATGGCGACGAACATATCAGAACAGATATTACGGATCAGGATATCAAGATAGTAATACATCGGGAAGGTTAGCAAAATCTACTGGAGGTAAAATTCTTTTTACAGGAACATCATATCTTGTAAATGGAAGTAAAGAAATATATTTAGCAAAGCTCGACTCAAATGGAATTGCTTATTCAACACCCGATCCAGTAATAACTGCATCTTCAACTTTGACTTTTTGTGAAGGGGATAGTGTTCAACTTACTGTACCATTAGGATATCAATTCTACCAATGGCAAAAATTTGGAGCTGCCACGCAAACATATTACGCAGGTTACTCGAACAAATTCACTGCGAAACAATCTGGAGGTTATTTATGCGTAATGATTAAATCAAATGGAGTAAGAATTACATCCTATGTTACGGTAATTGTAAATCCACTTCCGCAAGCGACAATTTCCTCTTCGGGTTCAGTTAATTTTTGTGCAGCATCAGGTGAATCCACTACACTAAATGTACCTGCAGGTTATACATCTTATCAATGGAAATTATCAGGAATAGTAATTAATGGTGCAACCAGCAATACTTATGTAGCAAATGCTACAGGTTCATATAATGTAACATTAACTAATGGTTGTGGAATACTAAATACAGCTGCAATAAATGTTTTTGCAACTCTTCCACCTACTTGCTCATTAGGTTGTCCAAGTAATGATTGTAATCAACTTCCTTGCTCTGGACTTGGAGACTTAGTTGCTACAAACTATGGTTCGGGGGCAATTTATAAGTGGTATTTTAATTCAACCCTAATTGCAACCACCACTATTCCTAATATTCATGCGCAAAATGCTGGCACTTATTCATGCGAAGTAACTACGAGTTGTGGTGTTTCTTTATCTAACACTTTTACTGTTTATGCGAATAGTACATATCCAAATAATAATATTATTGTTACAACACCACCATCAGGTTGCGGTGCAGGAACATCCATATTATTAACTGCACCAAATTTATATTCTTCTTATTATCAATGGTACTTGAATAATAGTCCTATAAGTGGGGCTAATTCATCAACATATATAGCAACTATAAATGGTGACTATAGTTTATCGGAATATAACAATGCAGGAAACTGTACAGGATTAATTAGGACCTATCCAATAACATTTACAGCAAATGCTAATCCTGCACCACAAATTACCGCACCATCAGGAATAAGTGCATGCACAGGTTCTTTACCACTTACTGTAAATGTTACCGGTAGTGGAATTGGCTATCAATGGTACAAAAACGGCTCATCTGTTTTTCTTGCAAATGCATCAACGTATCAAGCAACCACATCAGGCGCCTATTATTGCAGAGTGTACAATCCTTCATGCGGCACAAACGAAACAAACTCTATAAACATGCTTTTTGGTTTACCAAATTATACTACCAATTATCAAACAGGAGATATTTGCCAAGGCTCCTCTAAATTTATTTCGATATATTTAACATATGGTTTTACATATACTTATCAATGGAAATTAAATGGATTAGTGATTCCAGGCGCAACAGCTCAGGGATATAATTGTACACAAGCAGGTACCTATTACTGTGATGTATCAAATACATGTGGAACTGTTCCATCAACGGCAATAAATTTTGCAATAGATACTCTGTCAACTCCTGCGATTACGGGTTCATTGAATACATTACTTTGTACAAATCAGAATTACACTATGAGTACTACATTGAATAATGGCAATCAATACTTATGGTTGAAGAATGGAAATTATATAGTAAGCGGAACAAATCTTAATACCTATACTTTTAATCAGGCAGGATCTTATACCGTTAGAGTTACTGATCTAAACGGATGTAGCGGTACATCACAACCTTTAATACTAACTTCTGGAATAACTCCAACTGCCACATTGAAATCCTCTGATTATCCTTTAATATGCTGGGGCTCACCATTACTTTTAAAAGGAAGTAGTTATTCAAATGCAATTTATAAATGGTATCGTAATAATCTACTTATTTCAAATGCTATAGATTCTTTTTACATGGCAACAATGAGTGGAAGTTATTATTATACAGTAACAAATTCATGCGGATCAGCAACATCAACAAGCTTCGGCGTAATTGCAAAAGCAAAACCTGATGCAACACTTTCAGCATCTGGAAACACAACATTTTGTAATGGTGATAGTGTGATACTTAGTGTTCCTTCAGCGAATGTGAATAGCTATTTATGGTTTAAAAATAACATAAGTATTGCTGGTGCAAATACCGAAACGACAACTGCTAAAAGTGCTGGAACTTATAATGCTATCGTAACAAATAATTATGGATGCTTCAAAAAAAGTAGCAGCATTTCGGTAACAGTACCTTGCAGATTGGAAAACGAATTAGACAACTCAATTTTTACAATAAATATTTACCCGAATCCTTCTTCTGATTATATAAATATTGAATTTGCTGATGGAGATGATTCAAAAGATCTTCAATTATCCGTTTATGATATGCAAGGCCGTCTTGTTAATGATGCGTTGCGTTCAGTAAAAAATAATTTATGGATCTCAAATAATCTTGAAGCAGGAATGTATCTTCTCAAGGTGCAAAATAATATTACAATTATTTCGAAAACATTTGAGATAATAAAATAAATTATTTGAATGTGCAGAATCTAAATCAATGACCAATTTATTTTTATAAAAAAACCTGAAGCGTAAATTTATGCTTCAGGTTTTTTTATGCGCTAACTTTTTGCTGCAATATATTACCCTATTGCTTGTTTTAAATCAGCAATTAAGTCATTGATATCTTCGATACCAACACTTAGTCGAATGAGTGTATCAGTAACACCAGCTTTTTCACGCTCTTCTTTTGGTATGGATGCATGAGTCATTGTTGCAGGATGATTTAAAAGTGATTCAACACCGCCTAATGATTCGGCAAGTGAGAACACTTTTACTTTGGATGCCATCTGAAATGTTTCTTCAACACTTGCATTTTTTAATGTGAAAGAAATCATTCCGCCAAAGTTTCGCATTTGCTGTTTTGCGATATCATGATTTGGATGATCAGGAAATCCTGGCCAATAAATTTTATCCACTTTAGGATGCGACTTTAAATATTCGGCAACAGCTTTACCATTTTCGCAATGACGATCCATGCGCACATGTAATGTTTTTATTCCACGTAATACAAGAAAACTATCCATTGGTCCAGGTGTTGCACCGCAAGAATTATGGATGAAAGCAAGTTGATCGTGATACGTTTTATTATTAGTGCATGTTGCT
>JBBRAW010000169.1:0-4962 GCA_038206385.1 Bacteroidia bacterium
ACCCGAACAAATTCGCGCCGATGGCGGCAGATTTGAAGCAATTCAATTAATGCTGATCGGTGTTACTTTAATCTTGCTAATGGTCTGGCAACCACAAGGGATTTTAGGAAATAAAAAAGAATTAACTTTAAACCGTTAAAATCTTTTAGCAAAAAAGCTGTGGCGATCGCCTCTCCTTTTTTGATTTTATCTTGCAGGAAAAGCAGTATCGAAAATCTGGGTATCCGTAAATGGGCAAACTTCAGGCAAATCTACATCTAGCAGTTGCGTCTCTTTAAAAAATAGTTCTAAGCCTAGATCGTAACCAACCGCGATCGCCTCTGACATATAAGCTTTCAAACTAGGGTTTTGCTGAATATGTCTTTGAATTTGTTGTCGCTGTACCCGAATTGTTACTTGCCAACTGCGACTACGCATATTCGGTTGATAAATCCACTTCAACAAATGCCCAATCAAAACGCCAAGACGATTTTCTAACTCCCGTTTTTCCTGCTTACCCAACGACTCAATCTCCTCCACCAAATTTTTAATATCTAAATCTTGCCAATTAGCCCCTTGCAATAATTTAGATTGCTCCAAAGTCCAAGCATAAAAATCTGTGTCATAAAGTTTTGTCATCATTTTTCTACTCCGTATTTAAAAGTTTAATTCAGCCATATTATTTAAAAATATATTATTTAAAACCGTAAAAACCTTCTGCATTCTAAAAATAATCACTATAAATTATTCGCTAATTCTTCAAAGCTTGATATTCCATTTATATCATTACAATCAATCCATCCAAATCCATTATTATGGATGTAATAACATATTCCTGTTTTGAAATTATTCTCAGTTTGAAACTCATTCTCTATAACCACTTTCCATTGCATAGGTAAGTTTTGAGTTCTGATAATTTCTTGAAAATCATTTGATAATCTAGAAACAGTATTGCCTTTAATAACAAGCAGTAATATCCCTAACTTAATATTTTGAGCTACTTGTAAATAACCAACAAGTTGTGAATATTCCGCTAATCCAAGTTGTTTTAAATATTTTATCTCAAAAAGCAAATAAGTAATTTTGTCATTAGGTATTATCTTGATCCCAAACAATATATCTAATTTAAGCTTTGGCACATAAACTGGTGAAGATGATTTCTGATTAAACTTAGTTTCAATTTCATCTATCATTTGAGGCAATAGCTTGTCATACGAAAAATGAATCTTACTTTCATCTGGTAAATATGAAATAAGATACTTTGCGAATTTAGCACATATTTCTGGATAAAATTCTACTTCTTTCATTGCTTAACTATCTCAACGTTTAAGCCATTTACATTTACATTTTTATCTACCAAATCAATATTTAAAGAACTTGACAATGCAGATACTATAAACGCTCTATTGTTTTCATTGTTTATAACTGCGATCGGGTATAGGTTCGTATTTTTTAACTGTAAGAAAGTTATGACTTGATCTCCACTATTAGCAATGATCAGATCTTTATTTCCAATATGTCTTTTACCGTTTAAATTTTCTGAAAATAGATAAGCAATACCTTGTTCTAATTCAAGATATTTCTTGTCATCATCAAATTCCAATAATTCATTAACAGACATTTGATAAGTTTCTATATGTAGTGATGAATAATACTCTTCATGAATTATTTCATATTGATTAATAATTTCTGTTGTGCTTCCTTTCTCAAGACGCGGTAAAACAAAAATAAAGTCTTTGTAATTTTCAATTATTTGGCTAACTTCTTCGCGAGGAGCGTAAGGGCAACCTAACAAAGCGCAAAAATGAAAGTAATGAAAAAAAAGCTTACTGCGTACTTCTTCGGGTAAGTCATTTGAATCGATATCAGAATGAATAGTCACAGGACTAGGCTTACGAATTTTCCTTTCTTGGCATGGCGGCTGTTGGTGAATTGTTTGCATTGATTCAAGCTCATTTACATCAAATGCTTTCGCTTGTAATGCAAATGAATGTTTCGCAATAAATGATTTCACTAAAAATCTTATTTTAAATCCTTTTTTCCAACCTTTATAATTTGGATCAGATGCTGAATGTTGACACGGATGGTTAAATAAAATTTGATCAGTAATTGAGCCTTGTGATGTCAACCAGCCACAAAGTTGTATGACAAACTTAAAATTTTTCGTACTACCAGGTATTTCTATAGAAACAACTGGAGCGTTATTTGTAAAACGTCTATGCGAAGAAGTTAAACTTGCTCTCGCATCAAATATTCCAGATAAGAAAGTTTCAATTGAAACTCCGCTTAAAACTTGTTGTGCAACTTCTAAATTAGCATTATCAAGTAAAAATCCGCTTTTAGGTAATCCCATTAAAACTAAATCATCTAACAAACTACTAATATCAGGATTTGCAATTGGCTTTATTAACCATATTCCGTTACCAATTTCATAGGTTACAGAAAAATTGTACTCTCTATTAAATTTTTGACAAATTTTAGTTAAAATATCAACTTGTATTTTATTTGCATTATTAAGTTCCATTCCCCACTTTTTAAAAGGTAAACTAATAATAAATGTATTTCCTGAAATAGTTCCGCCACCTACCAATAAACCAAGTATGTATGCCTTTTCGTGATTAATCATGTTGATCATTCGATAAGAATTTTTCGATCGCTTTTGCCAATACCCAGCCTAATATTGGAGGCACTGCATTTCCAATTACTTTGTATGCATCAGAAATAGATTTATACGGGAAATCAAAATCATCGGGAAAAGACTGAATTCTCGCTATCTCTCTAATCGTAAATCTGCGATTTAGAAATGGATGAGTAATACCACAGTTTTCAGGTTGGGCTGATGCAGTGATTGTGCCATTAATTTCACCCAGTGCGAAACGCCTATAAAAATTCGGTGCATGATATTTTTCTGGATCATCCCAAATTTTTTGAAATCGTGGTGTCATATCGTCATATGACATATCTTTCCATGATCTACCCTGTGATATTGTTGCAGATATTTGTTTTATAGGAATTTTAGATTTGAACTTTTTTAAAGCCTCTTGCCCATCATGACAAATTCCAATGCTTTCGATCATTTGTTGCCCAGATGGTGAATACTTCCAATAATCATCTTTTTGCTTTGCTGTATCTGGTATATCAGATAAAACTGAACCTAAATACAATTCATATGGTGATGTTTTTGCATTAGAGATATTATATTCATATACAACTTTGTCTAAAATTTTATAATCGAAATATCCAAGATCTTTTCGGAAACCTAGTATTATTAATCTATATCGATTAGATGGCACACCGTAGTCACTTGCTTTTAGTAGTTTGTAGTTTGTTGAATATCCAAGCTTCTCCATTCTTTTAACAATCTCATCTGGGACAGTAGTTCCATCTGACATCTTTGATGACATGATGCCGCGAACATTTTCAAACATAAAACCAATTGGCTTTTTTCCAGATTTGATAGCTGCCATGAAAATATCTATCGAATTTGAAAATAGATTGCCTCTATCATCATTTATACCTTTTCGCAGTCCCGCATTTGAGAATGGTTGACAAGGAAAACCAGCAGTTAAAAAGTCGAACTCTGGAATTTCATTTTTATCAATTAGCGCTATGTCTTTTTTTAAAATATCATGATTAAAATATTTTTTGTTTGCCTGATAAACCATTGATGCTGGTGCATCACAATCATTCGAGAAAACAACCTTAAATTTATTTTTTTTGTAATCATTGTTTCTAAACTTAAAGTTGCCAACAAATCCTAAATCTAAGCCTCCACAGCCACTAAATAGAGAGAGTAACTTAATTTCTTTAAGCTCAGTTTTTATGATTTCTTCTCTGAAGTGACGCGGAAGAAGTAAAGACATTTGCTGCTCTTTCAATGTAGCAGTTATCATCTTTTCTGATTTAAAAGTTATCATTAGTTCGCTAAATTACTTAATTAGATAATAGTATAGTATAGTTTACTTTTTGTACATTTTTAAATAAAAAAAGCCTGAATTTCAGGCTTAGTGTTTCAAGTATGTTAATACTTTTTTAAGGGAGGCAGAGTAACGGGAAGTCTATTTTGTAAATAAATACCTAGTATTTTGGAATCGAAGGATCGATTTGCTCACTCCATGCATTAATGCCGCCCTGTACATTGATTCCTTCAATGCCAGCTTGCTTAAGAATGCCCAAAGCCTTCATCGATCGCCCACCCAATTTGCAATGAGCAATTAGCTTTTTGTCACCGAGCAAAGCCTTAACTTTCTCCACACCATTACCATTTTCAATTTCTGGTAAAGGCACTAATACGGTGTTAGGAATTTTACCAATTTCCCACTCATTAGGGTTACGAACATCGATGATCACATAATCCGATGCACCAGCATCAATGATCTCTTTGAGTTCTGTAACGGTAATTTCGGCGATCGCTTGTTGTGCTTCCATTTCAGTTTGTTTTTGTTGAGGAATACCGCAGAACATCTGATAATCGATCAATTCTTCGATTACAGGACGGACTGGATTTGGACGAAGTTTTAGTTCGCGGAAGGTCATCTTGAGGGCATCGTAAAGCAACAAACGTCCGCTTAGAGTATTGCCTTGACCGAGAATAATCTTCACGGTTTCGGTTGCTTGGATCACACCAATAATTCCTGGTAAAATCCCCAAAACGCCGCCTTCAGCGCAGGAGGGAACTAGCCCTGGTGGTGGTGGCTCTGGATAGAGGTCGCGATAGTTCGGGCCCCCTTCATAATTGAAGACAGTTGCCTGTCCTTCAAAGCGGTAAATCGAACCGTAGACGTTAGGCTTATTGAGCAACACACAGGCATCATTGACCAGATAGCGCGTAGGGAAATTATCCGTCCCGTCGATGACGATATCGTACGGCGTCACAAGCTCGATGGCATTGTCCGACGTCAGCGCGACGTTGTAGGTATCGACCTGAATGTTCGGATTGAGGTCGAGCATGCGCGCTTTGGCGCTGTCGACCTTCAGCTTGCC
>JBBRAW010000170.1:0-4760 GCA_038206385.1 Bacteroidia bacterium
TAATGAAAATGCAATTATTGGACAGTCTTGGGAATAAATTATTTGGTAATTCTGGTTTATTAGTTAGTAATCATCCGCAAAATACAGCATTGTTCAGATATGATTTAAAAATTGATCTTCAAGGGAATGCTATACTTGCATTTCAAGATCAACGAAGTGGAAATCTAGGAATTTATGCCTACAAAATTGATACGACAGGAAATGAATTATGGGGAGTAAATGGTATCACTTTACATTTGGATACGGCTACTACTGAACTTGCACCTAAAATTGGAATTCTATCAAATAATGATGTAGTAATCTCGTGGAATGCAAGCGGGTCAGGAAATTGGAAATCCGTACCATATCAAAAGATAAGTTCTGCTGGGCTTTTAACTTGGTCAACACCTAAAATTATATTAGGAGCATTAAAATATAGCCGACCAACAGTTCTAGGCATATCAAATGAGCAATTTATTATTGTTTTTATTTTAGAAACAGGAACTGGTTTAGGAGTAAGTACACTAAAGGCTCAACAATTTGATATTAATGGAGTGCCGATTTGGCCAACGAATATTACGGTATCATCCTATACTACTGGCTTTGCTGCAATACCAAAAGTAATTAGTGATAATAATGATGGTTGTTATGTTGGATTTGACACTGGCACTCCTGGTAACCCATTTCAAAATGATGTATTTGTTCAGCATATAAGGGCCAATGGTTCACTCGCATGGACAACCAATGGTAAAGAAGTTTCTGCCTTATCAACAAACAATAAAAATATTAGAAAATTAACATTTAGAAGTGCGGATAATCATATCTATGTTTTGTTGAAAGTATTGGATTCGGGACAGTCACTTTCTGGAGTTTATGGTCAATCATTAGATACAGCTGGTGTAGCGCAATTTACTACAAATGGGTCGCTACTTGTTCCTTTATCAAGTACACTTTATGCTGAGCCGTATGATTGGTCGGATGCAGGTGATGGTTTTATTACATTATATACCCAAGGAACTTTTGGGAATAACCAGATGCGTGGTTTAAAGATGGATTATACTGGTTTGTTAACTTGGACAGGAATTTCCATTTCATCAGCAATTAGTAATAAAACAAATGCATCATGCAGTGATTTTAAAAATGGTCAAGTTGTTTGTGTGTGGGAAGATGATAGAAACGACAGAGGAATTTACGCTCAAAATAGTAGTACAACAGGCACCATAGGTGTTTTAACAGGGTTGCCAAATATTTCTGATAACGCATCTATAAACATTTCTACTATGGTAAATGATAAAATCATTATCAAAAAAAATAATAGCGAAACATTCGACTTTCAATTGTATTCATTGGAAGGGAAACTCGTATTAGAACAAAAAATAATTGCTTCAAATATGGAGTTGGATATTGCGAAATTCAAAAGTGGAACTTACCTTTATCGATTGAAATCAACACAACAATTACTTACTGGAAAAATCATTAAAATAGCAGAGTAATATTATAAAAACTTTCGCAAATAAATTATTCAGATTTAAATAGCAGAGAACTATCACCATAGCTTAGAAATCGATAATTTTCAACTAATGCTGTATCATATACCTTTCTCCAATCATCGCCAATTAATGCAGCTACCAACAACAGCAATGTGCTTTTTGGTTGATGAAAATTCGTTATCAAAGCATCCAACGTTCTAAACTTATAACCAGGTACAATTATTATTTTTGTTGTACCATATAAGTTATTGAATTTATTTTCAATCATCCAATTACACAAATAGAAAAACGCCTCCTTGGTAGATGGTAATTCGTCAGTTTCATATTGATATGGCAGCCATTGATCAATGTTTATTATGCAAGAAGCGATTTCCTTCTTCATAAGTAACACTGCATGCCAATAAACACTTTCAATCGTTCGAGTTGTTGTTGTTCCAACAGCAATAATTTTAGAAATACCAATCGTATCTATTATGCGTATTATTGTTTCTAATGAAATAGATATTTGTTCTTCATGCATGATATGATCAGACATTGTTGCTGACTTAACAGGCTTAAAAGTTCCAGCACCAACATGAAGCGTGACAAAATCTACCTTGCAATTATTATCTTCCAATTGTTTTAAAATCTCTTTCGTGAAATGCAGACCAGATGTTGGTGCGGCAACTGATCCATCATTTTTTGCATAAACAGTATTATATGTTTCCTTATCTGCATCATTTGCATCACGATTCATATAAGGCGGAAGTGGTATCAATCCAGAATGTGATAGCACTTCTGAAAAAGTAAGATCAATTGGTAACCAATCAAATTGTACGATTATTAAATCATTACTCTCCCCTACTCTTTTTGCATTAAGATTTCCAATTATGTTATCATATTCAAAAGAAATATTTAATACTTCTTCTTTCCATTTTTTTGCATTTCCAATCATGCACTTCCATTGCACATTCCCTTTTGATTGAAAAGCCTCCTCCATTGGAATATTTTTATGGGGTTCCAAACAAAAAACTTCAATTTTAGCTCCTGTTGATTTATAAAATAGAAGTCTCGCTTGAATTACTTTAGTATTATTCATAATTACCAAAGAGCCTTCAGGAATTAATGAAGGAATTGTACTAAAAGTATGATGATGGATCTTTTGCTTTACATCAAAAACTAATAACTTAGCATCTGAACGATTTCCCAATGGGAACTGTGCAATATTTTCTTCAGGTAGTTCATAAGTAAAATCATTTATTGCTAATTTTCCTGTATCTATCATTGGTGCAAAGATAATTGATCATCTCTAAAATTATTGTGTAAAATAAAACAGATTTATCTTTTTCTTTCGATACCAAACATTAATCATAAATTAGCGATCTCAATTCATTCATTTACCTGACAAATTAAATATCAATAAATTATTTCCATTCAAATAAAACGCTATGAAAAGTATTGTAGTATACTGTGGTTCTGGAACCGGAATTGATCCTAGTTTTATGGAATTAGCATATCAAACAGGAGTTTTTCTTGCAAAAAATAACATTACGGTTGTTTATGGAGGTGCGAAAATCGGACTTATGGGTGCTGTAGCAGATGGTACTCTTGCTTTCCAAGGAAAGGTAATTGGAGTGCTCCCAGAATTTATGAGTGGAAATGAAATCGCACATGAGAACTTATCTGAACTCATAATGGTAAAGACGATGCATGAACGTAAACTTATTATGCATCAACTTTCCGACGCTGTGATCGCTTTGCCTGGAGGATTTGGTACAATGGAAGAACTTTTTGAAATGCTTACATGGGCGCAACTTGGATTGCATCAAAAACCAACCGGAATTTTAAATTATAATAATTATTATGATGCTTTACTCATGCTATCAAATAGTATGAGAGATCATGGATTCTTAAAGCCAGAATATAGGAATATGTTACTTGATGCTACTAATTTAGAAAGCTTATTTGAAAAAATGAATGAGTATAAAGCTGTTTCATTACAAATGACTTTGACGATTCAAAATACCTAGTAAATTAAGTTAATATCTATTGGTATTTGCAATTTTTTCGCATATTTATATATTATTATTTTTATGATCTTTGGCAAATATAGAATCAGATATTTTTAGATTAAATTTCACGTGTAACCGAATGAAAAAAACAACACTTATCATTACAATAGTTGGAATAAGTATACTATTTTTTTGTTCCGCTTTTTTAAATGATAATAATACCGACCTGTGCAAATCATTTATCAATTCATTAAACGAAAGAAAAACTGATGAGGCGGCAAAATTTTGCAATGATTCATTAAAAGTAAAATTCAATTATTCCAATAGTATAAAGAAGAAAGTTGATTTTTTTAATTATCTCAAAAATAGAGCTAATTTGAAATCGCAAATAATCATTGATTCTTCTATTATCATAAATAATAAAATTGTAATTTACAGTAAAAACACGAATTCATTTAATCAATATTTAAAGCTTCATTCACTGCCTTTAAAATATTCTTTTTCGGTTGTTGAAAATCTGATTACTGAAATAAATATTGATTCATTAAAAGGTTACAACGATAGTTTACGAATAAACGATAAACGATGGTTGTATTTTGAAAAATGGTCTGCATCGAAACATGAAGGTCTCAATTTATATTATGTAAAACTGCAATATCCTGATTCACTTTTAATTCTTGCAAAAGAGTTTTATCAAAGTGCTGTAAAGAAATAAACATGAGAACTATTTTTTTGTTTTTTCTAGTGACAATTAGTATCAATACAAGTTTATTTGGGCAATATTTTGCTGTTCATTGTCAAATACAATGTGATTGTAATCAACAAAATTGTGACACACTAAAAACAGAGATCTATGATTCAGCAGGATTAATAATTTGCATCTATGAAATTGATTCAATTGCAGCTTCATCTACCCTTATCTATGGGAATAATTCTCAATTAATTCGAAAAAACTATTTTGATAATGTTGGTCGATTTATCAGTTATACTATTTTCTATTATGATAATAAAAATGAATGTTATTCAGATTCATCATTTGACAACAACAACAATTTTTTATTTACGAATGCAATTGAAAGGGATTCAGATATTAGGTTAACAATTATTCATCGTTACGACCAAAATTCTGTTCGTCCAAAATATGTTCAACGGATATTTAAAGATGAAATGAATATTGAATTAGCGAACACCATTTGTTACAATTCACAAAACTGTATAACCAAAAAATATAGTTATAATAACGGTTTAAAAACAACAATGGAGACATGGATACTTTCAATGGCAAATGTACTTCCTACAT
>JBBRAW010000171.1:0-4741 GCA_038206385.1 Bacteroidia bacterium
CCAACATTCAATATAAATGCAGGTCCTGATCAAACTGTTTGTTTAGGTAATCCTGCAATATTATCGGTAACAGGATGCACTGGAATTGCACAATGGTTCCAACTTACTCAAGAAGGTCCGATCGCAGTTGGTCAAGGACAATCTATCGATGTGATACCTCAACAATCTACTTGTTACATTGTAACATGTTGCATCTCTCCTACTTGTTGTGATACAGATACTGTTTGTGTGATCGTTACTCCTCCACCAGTATTATCATGGCCAGGATTCCCTAACGATATCTGCGCGAACAGCGGACCGATAACACTTAATCCAAACGATATCTTCGTTAATATAAATCAAACTTTAATAATGTCGACTTTCGCTGGTGGCACTGGAGTATTTAGTGGTCCAGGAGTTGTTGGAAATATATTTACACCAGGAGCTGCAGGAATCTATACGATTTGTTTTACATATACTACTGCGGTTGGTTGCACAAGTACAATCTGTAAAACATACAATGTAATTACATGTTGTGATACAACATATCATATCAATGCTGGACCTGATCAAAATATTTGTTTAGGTAATGCTGCAATATTATCCGTAACAGGATGTAATGGAAATGCACAATGGTTCCAACTTACACAAGAAGGTCCGATCGCAGTTGGTCAAGGTCAAACAATTGATGTGACTCCTCAACAATCTACTTGTTACATCGTAACATGTTGTATCTCTCCTACGTGTTGTTATACCGATACAGTTTGTGTGACAGTACATGCAGCTCCTCATCCAGTTTGGCAAATTAGCTTCTTAAGTATTTGTCAGAATTCTGCACCATTCTATCTCGATGTATCGAATATCTTTAATGTAAATACATTGCCATGGACTCCTATTCTTTCTGGCGGTGGATCAGGATATTTTGCAGGTAATGATGTTGTAGGAAATTATTTCCATCCAACAACATTAGGTATCCATACCATCTACTATTACTATACTGATAGCAACGGTTGTCAGGGAGTAGCAACGAATACATTGAATGTTATTTCGTGTGGCTGTGGACCATGTTTTAGTCCTGGACCAGAATTAGTGCAAGCAGGTGGATTTGAAGGAACAAGTGTAAGTTTCATTTCCCAACTTGTTGCATCGTGTATTTGTAATCCTGGAACGTATTGCATCAGTACAAATGCAATCAATAAATGTGCTTCGAATCTTAGTATAACATCTACAAGTTTGCCAACAGGAAATAATTTTATGATTGTTGATGGACATGCTGTTGCACCAAAAACTATTTGGAAGCAAAATATTACGATTGCTAGTACACAAAATTATGTGTTCAGCTTCTGGGTTCATCCTGCTGTTTCAACAGTTGGAAATACACAACGACCAGATTTAGATGTTACCGTAAATGCAAATGTTATTTTATCACTTCAAGGAGTTTCTTTAACTAATGGATGGACAAAATATCAAGCTGTAATATCTGGTACTTCGGGAACTTCTCTCGAAATACGTCAAACAAATTTTGGTGCTGCTGGAAATGATTATGGTATTGATGATATCTCATTAAAACAATGTATACGATCAATTAATGTTGTATTTAATCCAACAACAAATGTTTCTTGTGCTGGCTTTAATGATGGATCTGTTACTGCCGTTGCTAGTGGTGGTACAACTCCTTATGTTTATCAATGGAGTACTGGATCTGTTTCAGCAACTATCGATCATTTAGTTAGAGGATCATATACAATAACTGTTATTGATAATAATGGATGTAACTATATTTCAACTGCAGTAATTACTGAGCCACCACCAATTGTTTTAGGGCCTGTTACAGGAACTAAAATTACAGGATGTTTAACTACTGTTGCAGGATCTAGTCCTTATACAATTACGGCAATTCCAAATGCATCTTATAATTGGACTGCACCAAATGGAATGACCATATCAACTGGTCAATCAACAAATGCTATTACTGGTTCTTGGACTGCAACAGCAATAAATGCAAATGGTATTTCGGGACAATTATGTGTTGAAGTAAATACTGGATGTGGAATACAAACATCATGTGTTGCAATTGATCTTAACGTAGTTGCTCCAGTAACTCCGGGATCAATTTCTGGACCTGATAAAGCTTGTCCGGGAGATATTGCAATTTACTCAGTTGCGAATGTTAATCGAGCTACATCGTATGTTTGGACATTACCTGCAGGTGTAACATTTATTGGTACGAGTAATTCAAACATCATAACAGTATTATATCCTCCAGGATTTATTTCAGGAATAATAACAGTAGCCTCTAAAAATGTTTGTGGTACAAGTAGTACTAGATCAAGATTTGTATCTACAAATATTCTTCTTGCACCAACTGGTATTAGCGGACAAGTATTCACAGGTTTATGTGGTGTTACTGGAGCAAGTTATTCAATAACAAATCCTATTACAGGAGCGAATAGCTATTCATGGACTGTACCATCTGGAGCAACCATAATATCAAATACTGGCTCGGGAATAACTGTAGATTTCGCAAGCAACTTTAGTGGTGGATTAATCACTGTAGCAGCTGTAAATAATTGCGGACCGGGAACAATAAGAAGCGCATCAGTAATTGGAGCTCCTGGTTTCCCAACAGTAATCACAGGACCGTTATCTGTATGTAGTGGAACGAATGCAGTATATTCAATACCTACTGTTTCTGGCACATCAACCTATACATGGACATGGACAAGAGGATTCACCTATTCAAGTGGACAGGGTACAAAAATTCTTACATTAACTGGAGCAACAGTACCAGCTGCAAATCAAACGGTAACTGTTAAGGCTTCTAATGCTTGTGGAATTTCAAATGCTCGTGTGCTCGATTTAATTCAAATTGTATCGTGTCCTCGAATTGGTTCTAGCGAATTCGAAACGAATCTCAACGTTTATCCGAATCCAGCAAATGAAATATTAAACATAACATTCAACAGTGATAAAGATCAAAATTGCGAATTGAAAATGCTTGATGCAACCGAACGTGTTGTTATCAAGAATTCACTTAAATCGAAATCTGGTTCTAATCAGTATGAAATAAATGTTAGAGATCTCAGCGCTGGAATTTATCTGCTACAAATTCAAATTGGAGAATTACAAAAACAATTGAAAGTAATTATTGAGTAATCAATAAAAATTAGTATAAGCATTTTCATAGAGGTTGTCTCACATAATGAGGCAGCCTCTTTTATTTTATATGATGACTCACTAACATATTACAACTACGCAATAATATATTGAAAACATTGCTTGTTTCCAAGTTAGTATTTTTGGCTTTAGGGAAAGGTCTAAAATATTTCTTTTGAAATGTCGTTTATTGTCGAAAAAATAAAATATCGAAGAATGGAAAAAAATATTTTTTTTAGATAGTTAAATAGCGCGCACTTTTGAAAGTTTTATTCTTTGCTTTGGGATATGTGTGCCTTTGATAGTAAGTTATTATGCCAAGAGTTTCTCCAATTTTGTTTTCCACTTTTCCCAATCTCTCATTTCTTTTGTCTGCAAGTCAATGAACTTTTGAGTGTGGTCGTGGTGCATTAAATGACACAACTCGTGAATGATTACATATTCAATGCAACCTTTCGGTGCTTTGATTAATTCGGGATTTAAAATAATTTTCCCTTTAGGTGTGCAACTTCCCCATCGTGTTGGCATATCACGAAACACAATTGAACTCGGTTCTACTTTATGCTTCTTGAATTTTTCTATCAATGGCTTTGCTATGGAATGAAATTTTGTTTTTGCATTTTGCAAATACCATTCTCTCACTAATTGTTTTGCTCTTGTTTTTTCGTAAGTGGTAACTTCAATAAATTTACCTTTTAATTTTACAGATTCATCTTTACCGATTTGAATTTTCAAACGATATTGTCTTCCTAAATACAAATGTGTTTCGCCTCCAATAAATTTACGTGCAGGTGTTTTTGGATGAAACGAAAGAAAGAAGCTTTGTTGTCGGATTATCCATGGTGCTTTTTTTCGCAACTTCTCTTTTACTTTATCCATTGAAGTGTCAATGGGTGCTTTAACCAAAACATTTAATTCTGGTGTAACGGTTATACCCAATGATTTTCGGTTTGAATATTCCAAACTAAAATCAATTTTCTTACTGCCAAATTGAATTGCGTCCATCATTATTTGTAACGAATTTTTGCAACCTCAATACACTTGTTTGCTATTTCATCCATCTCACCAAACGAAAGATTGATATTGTATTTGTCACGGACTTCGTCAATTAAATAATCTCCAATTTCAATTTGCAATTTGCCAATGATGTTTGTTTTGTATTGCCAATCAATAATTGGTTTGCCATTATCCAACACTGCATCAATTATCATATCATCAATGTTCATCGCTGCTTGTGTTGAAATTTCTCTCTTAACCAAATCATCTTTTATTTTGTCGGCTAATGACTCCACACTCAGTCCATAAAATGCTTTTGCAATATCTCTATCTTTGAGTGCTTCTGGTATATCGCTATCAGTATGAGACAAAACAATATTCATTATTTCCTGAACCTTGTTTAAGAATTGTGCTTCGTTAATTCTTTTAGCTTCATAGTCCGCAATTGTTTCTTTGAGCATTAGCGAAAACTTTTTGTAGAATGCAGGGTCTTCATCCATTTTCGCTGAAATATGTTTTGAAGTTCTGCTTGCAATTTTATCTGCCTTAGCTGCTTTGCCTGTAGTGTTCTCTACTTCTAGTTGAAATTTTTCTTTATCAAAAATATTTA
>JBBRAW010000172.1:0-4675 GCA_038206385.1 Bacteroidia bacterium
TACACCACCAGTAATACAATTCAAAAAAACTAACTTACCACCCCAACTTAATTCATGTATTTCTGTATCACGCAAAGTAAGATCTTTGGGGTTGGGCATTCCTTCATAAAACGGTTCTATGCGCATAAATACTTCACCAAACTGTCCTGAACCTCCCGATTGCTTTTTATGACGATAAGAAGCTTCCGCAACCCGCTGAATCGTTTCGCGGTATGGAATGCGAGGCTTCACAAATTCAATATCCATTTTATAAATATGATTTAACCTCCATTTAGTAATTGCCAGATGCAATTCGCCTTGAGCATGAATCATTAATTGTTTCAATTCCTTTTCGTAGTGAATAATTAATGTTGGATCTTCTGCATGAATTTCATTTAAAACTTCGCTTAATTTCTCCTCATCACTTTTATTTTTTGCAATAATTGCCATACGGATTTTAGAATTAGGAAATTCTATTGTTTCAATATTTCCTCGTGCTCCCTTTCCATTTAAAGTATGACAACTTTGTGTATTTCTCAACTTAAGTGTTGCACCAATATCGCCTGCTTTTAAGCGATCAACGGCATTTCTATTTTTACCATCTAAAATGAATAATTGTCCTATGCGTTCTGTAGTATTTGTTTTTTCGTTTTGCAATTCCATTCCAACAGTTATCTCACCTGATAAAACTTTAAAGAGTGATAACTTTCCGAGATGTGGTTCAACTAAAGTTTTATAGATAAACAATCTTGTGGCAGCTGAGGGTTCACAATTTACTTTTTCACCATTCTCTAAAATTTCTGCTGGCATATCAACTGCTGAAGGTGCAACATTATCTATGAATCCCATCAATCGTCCGCTCCCCATATCTTTTTTTGCCGATAAACAAAAGACAGGAAATAGTTGATGTTTCATCATTACAATTTGAATTCCTTTTCGCAATTCATCTTCGTCAAGATTCCCTTTTTCAAAATACAATTCCATGAGTTGCTCATCATTCTCAGCAGCCTTCTCTACTAATTCATTGTGGAGTTCTTTTGCACGAACCATCTCTTCTGCAGGAATTGGTAACTTCTCTGGCTTACCTCCGTGTATTGGAAATTTATACATCGTCATCTTTAATAAATCGATGATGCAATTAAAGTTAGTGCCTGTGCTTAATGGATATTGCATTAATGTAACTGCACGTCCGAAAAATGATTTTGCTTGTTCTAATGTTTCTTGAAAATTTGCAAGTTCGTGATCCAAATGATTGATGGCAATAATACATGGTTTACGAAATCGATCTACATAATCCCAAATAACTTGAGTCCCAACTTCTACGCCGTGTTGTGCATTAAGTAATAATAAGCTGGTATCACAAACACGAATAGAAGAAATCACTTCACCAATAAAATCATCTAAGCCAGGCGTATCAATAATGTTGATTTTAAAATCACGCCATTCGGTATGAAGTGGTGTTGCATAAACAGAGTTGCCTCGCTCCTGCTCTATTTCATGATAATCGGAAACAGTATTTTTTTCTTCAACACTTCCTCTTCGCTTGATGATTCCAGCTTCAAAAAGCATAGTTTCCGACAAGGTCGTTTTGCCCGATTTCGCGGCGCCAATCAATACCACATTCTTGATGTGTTTTTCATCGTATGTTTTCATATAGAAGAGATTTTATCGATTAATAAATTTGCCTCAACCAGAACAAGAACGCATTATAAAAAATCAAAAAATTGATGATTAAAGATAGTGATAAAGAACAAAGATCAAAGCAATTATATAGATTATTGATTTGAGAACGGTTTCTCTCTTTTTCATTGAATTCCATTTGATAATGATTTTCCGTTACGTAAGCTAGTTACACCAAAACATTGCATTTCTCGCCGATTTATGCACTTGTACCCAACAAAATTTCAATTTGTAATGTTTTTTCCAAAAAAGCCCGAACCTGACCCCCACCTCATCACGTTCAAAGCACGTTGTCAAAAACAATTATGAAGCAGAATAACCCAGAAATGCAATTACCTCCTCACGTACAGGAGAAATTTGAAGAAGAAATTCGAGTAGAATTAATTCGCCAGCAAACAGAAGAAGATTTAAGAACAAACCCCCTTTATCAGGAGTTCTTTACGCAATTCAATCAAAGTTCGGTTGAAACATTTATCCGTAATTACGCTCGACGAAAGGCTGTTTACTTAACACGCGGCCCCCTCTATCTTAACCAACAAGAAGAAGGTGGTTTGAAGTATAAAATGTTTGCAGAAGAAGCTTTATGGGCGATTCAACAGAAGAAACTATTTAACTTGCAGTGTCAATGGAGAGCTGAACAAGTGAAATTGAAGGGGATGGAACATTCTACCCAATTCCTTTTATTCGCAGCTAACATTCAGCATTGCCCTTTTATCAGTCCTGTAAGTCGTGCAGAAGTGGAATTGTATATGCGATTCTTACGCTCTGGATATGCAAAAAATATTTATGGATTTGATAATTGGCAAGATTATGAAGCTTTCAAGGCGGAATACCATGCAGGAACAATTCCAGGAATCGACAATTGTATTGAAGAGCACATGCCATCGTGGTATCGTTTTTATGATGAGCACATGGGTACGGCTCGGTTGATGGATCTTGATGATACTAGAGGTGAAAAAGAAAATCGTTATCGCTCTATATCCCGACAGAAACAACTTGAAAACATCCGTAAACAATCAGCTGTAAAAACAGTAGATAACCGTCCATACATCAGCATTTTTGATACTGATTTGGTTGACAATTTCGTAAAGAAATTTGAAGATAAGCATACACTAAAATATTGTCGTGCCGTTGAAGATTTTCAAAATCAGATGGATGATCACATGGAACTTGATGAAGCATTAGAGGCATTACGTTCAGCAGGAATTCCCGTTGCGATAAAATCAAATGATGATTGGAGAGAAGGAATAATTGATGCAGCTCGTCAATTTGAAATGGAACAAGTGGCGCAAACAATTCCTAGTGTACATCAAGAATATCTTTTTCGCTTAGAAAATGGAATTAACTTTCCTCAATCTATAGCAGATAAAAAGAAAGAAGAATACGCATTTCAATTATGTGAATCAGCACGACAACAAATTTTAGATGGTCGTCGCACTTTAGGTGAATCAGAAGATTTGCGATTCTAAAAAATACTAACAAACAGTACCTATTGAGCAAAGAGCATGATGAAAATCCTGCTCTTTGCTATTCTAACCAACTTTAAATTTTCGTCCTTCAAGGGCAAGCTCCGTTTCTTTAAAAATACTTTGTGCCTCAATTAATAAAGGATCTAGCTCTTTATAACGCGCTGAAAAATGCCCAATAAGTAATCTGCTTACTTCTGCATCTTTTGCAAGCTGTGCTGCTTGTAATGCGGTACAATGATATGTTTGTGTTGCCCTATCAAGTAACTCATGCAGAAATGTTGCTTCATGGTATAATAAATCAACACCTTTTAATTCGTCTTTTAACATTGGATCATACATCGTGTCTGAGCAATATGCATAAGAACGGGCTTTCGGAGGCGTTTCTGTGAGTTCGTTATTAGGAATAACATTTCCAGATTCATCAACATAATCAGCTCCTAATTTCAACTTGGTGTAATATGAAATGGGGATATTTTTTTGTTGCACCTTTTGGATAATCAATTTTCGTGGTCGTGATTTTTCAACGAAAAGAAAACCAGTACATGGAACTCGATGGTTTAATACAATAGAACGAACTTGAATTTCATCGTCTTCAAGAATGACTTCAGGAGTGTAATGTCTTACAGGATGAAAAATAAGATTATAACGAAGTATGGTATTGGATACACGCAATTGTATTTCTACAATATCCATCAATTCTTGTTGTCCGTACAAATGTAATTCACTTGTTCTACCTTGCAAATGAAACGTAGATAATAATCCAACAAGACCTAAATAATGATCTCCATGCAAATGACTAATAAAAATATGACTTATCCGATGGTATCGTATTCGGTATCTTAATAATTGAAGTAAAGTTCCTTCTCCGCAATCGATTAAAAAATAGCGATCACGAATATTTAATAATTGAGAAGTTGGGTGACGATTGAAAATTGGAGTGGCGGAACTGCTTCCGAGAATTGTTAGTTCAAACCCCATTTATTTTCGTGAAATGACTAATCGCTTAGTGATGGTTTCGTTGTTAAATGTCATACTATACATATAAATTCCAGGCGTAAAATCGCGTCCATCAAAAGTGAAAGTATTTTGACCAGCATCTGTTAATTTCATATCGTGTAATACTTCTTTCCCAATAATATTGAACATTTTAAATTCTACATTCGCTTTTACAGGAATAGCGTAATTAATGATGGTGAAATCACTAAATGGATTGGGCGTATTTTGCTCTAATAAAAATTTATTACTAGCTGTATGTTGATTCAACCCTACGTTAGAAGGATTAATGGTAATTCTATAATATGAAATTGTATCAAATCTGTTTGTAGTTGCACCAAAAACAGTGTAATTAGTTTTAGTAATTGCAACAGGTATAAAAACTCCAGCAGTATCAGGTGTACCAGTAATTAAAACACAACCATTACTTCCTCCAGGAAATGTACAATTTGTTGGATTACAAGTATAAGATAATGCACTAGGTAAACCAGTAAATGATATTAACTGAATATAATTAATAGGAACAGTAATTGGAATACCTATATTTACTGTTG
>JBBRAW010000173.1:0-4655 GCA_038206385.1 Bacteroidia bacterium
CCTAGTTGAATAGAATCTTTATTTCTACCATCTTTAATTAAATTTCGATAATCAAAAGACAATTCATTGTTATTACCAAATGCATTAAGCGAATATAGGTTGAGAGAAAATTTGTGTCGAGAATCAGCAATGCTAGATGGATTGAGAAATAATCCATCGGTTGCTGAGTAATTACTATTTGCCACACCAAGATAACCTTGGGCTTTTGTTTGATAAATGGAAATTAGCAAACAAAATATTGCTAACGTAAAGTGTTTTTTCATGGATATTTAGGTTATAGTTTAACCAAATAAAAAAATAAGTATGCCATTCCAAAGATTATAATAATTGTTTAAAATTGTGGAATTATTACACAACCTAAAATAATTTAATTCTTGAATGGAAATTTATAACTGGGAAACGATTACCTCATCAATTTGTCTGTCAAAATATTTCAATCGAAAAGATCAAATTGATCTTGGATTATTCCTTATGTTTTGAATCCATAAAGATGGTAACTGGCCCGTCGTTCACTAGACTTACTTTCATATCTGCACCAAATTTACCAGTAACAATTTTCTTTTTCAATTCCTTTTCAAGTGTAACGATAAATTGTTCGTAAAGAGGAATTGCTTGGTCAGGACGGGCAGCTGCGATGTAAGATGGGCGATTACCTTTATTTGTTGAGGCGTGCAAAGTAAATTGGCTAATTAATAAAATATCACCAGTAATATCTTGAATAGATAAATTCATTACCTCATCATTATCATTAAAAATTCGAAGCTTGGAAATTTTTCCACATAGCCAATTAATATCTTCGTGTGTATCTGCATGTTCAATGCCGAGTAAAATCATCATACCTTTTCCGATGTAACGATTTTCATTTCCATCTATAAATACAGAAGCTTCCGTTACACGTTGAATAATTATTCTCACTATTTATTTTTTAATTTAGAATTGCTCATTTAAAAATATCTTCATTGTGCAACATGCTTAAATAATTGTAATATCTCATTGGATGAATTGTTCCCTTCTCAACTGCATCTTTTATAGCACACTGTTTTTCGTTTTCGTGTAAGCAGTTGTTGAACTGACATTGTTGTAACAGATTTCTCATCTCTACAAAATAATGAGAGATTTCAGCGGGTTTAAAATCGATATTCACAAACTCTCTTATTCCTGGTGTATCAATAATAAAACCTCCTTGCGAAAGAGGATGCATCTCTGCAAAAGTGGTTGTGTGTTTTCCTTTTTGATGTTGACGAGAAATATCGCCAGTACGTAAATCGAGTGAAGGATCGAGTGCATTTATCAAACTTGATTTACCAACTCCAGAATGTCCTGCAACTAAATTTATTTTATCTACTAAAAGTGAACGAAGCATTTCAATACCATCACCAGTAATCGCAGAAACTTTTATACATTGATAACCGAGTGGTTCGTAGATGGCGATATAATCTGTTTGTACTTCTTCTAAATCATCAGCAAATAAATCGGATTTATTAAAAATTAAGGTAACAGGAATATGAAATGATTCTGCTGCAGCGATAAAACGATCAATAAATCCTGTTGATGTTTTCGGCAAGATAGGAGTTACAACTAACCATACACGATCAATATTTGCAGCGAGAATTTGAGTTTGTTTTGAAAGATTTACAGATTTTCGGATGATATAATTTTTACGATCTGCAATCTCATTGATCATCCCTGTTTCATCATCTTGCATTGCAATTATTACATTGTCACCAACGGCTACGGGGCTTGTGCTTTCGATTCCGTGTAAGCGCATTTGTCCGCGAATTCTGCACGATACTATCTCACCATTTTCTGCTAAAACATCAAAACGGCTGCCCGTTGATTTTAATACTAATCCTTTCATTCACGACAAATATAATTGCTATTCGTCGTTTTATTTTGAATCAACAGTTTTAATGCTGTTTTATCATTCATAAAGAGCAAAATTTAAAATCTTCTAATCTTCATCCGTCTCACCGAACAAATTGTACATTTGCCCGAATATTATGTCGATAATCGTAGAAAATATCACGAAGCTTTACGGGAAGCAAAAGGCGCTCGATCAAGTTTCATTTACCGTAGAACCGGGACAAGTAGTTGGATTTTTAGGCCCTAATGGAGCTGGAAAATCAACTATGATGAAAATTATTTCTTGTTTTATTCCTCAGACTGAAGGACGAGTGACTGTAGATGGCTTTGATGTGAATGATCAGCCAGTTGAAGTTCGCCGAAATGTTGGTTATTTGCCAGAGCATAATCCATTGTATTTGGATATGTATGTAAAAGAGTTTCTCACGTTTGTTGGAAGTATTCAATTAGCTAAAGCTGATGTTCCAAAGCGAGTAAAAGAAATGATTGACGTTACAGGCCTTGGACCAGAGCAAAATAAAAAGATTGGAGCACTTTCAAAAGGCTATCGTCAACGAGTAGGTTTGGCGCAATCAATGATTCATAATCCTAATGTATTGATTTTAGACGAACCTACAACAGGTTTGGATCCCAATCAGTTAGTGGAAATCAGGCAGTTGATTCGTACTATTGGCAAGGAGAAAACAGTAATTCTATCGACGCATATTATGCAAGAAGTAGAAGCGATTTGTGACCGAGTTATCATCATCAATAAGGGAAAAATTGTTGCTGATGATACAACACAACTTTTGCAACAGCAGGCTGCGGATCAAGGAGTGATCATCGTTGAATTTGATAAAGCTGTACAAGAGGGGTTATTGAAAAAGGTAAACGGACTTGTTTCTGCAGAGATGATTCGTACCAATACCTGGAAAATTAAGGGGAGAAAAGGAACTGATATTCGTCAAGAAATCTTTCGTTTTGCTGCTGAATCGGGATTGTCGGTACTCACTTTACAGAAGGAAGAAAGCAATATTGAGTCGGTATTTCATCAGCTTACAAGAGAAAAATAATTCTTCAGTCACAATAATTCGCTTTTTCTATCTTTGCCAAAGTTTTAAATCCATAACCAATCAAGGTTAACAACGTATAAAAAACCAAACTAAAAAAAATGTCATACCTATTTACCTCAGAATCTGTATCAGAAGGGCATCCTGATAAAGTGGCTGATCAAATTTCAGATGCGCTCATTGATTATTTCTTAGCTTATGATCCTTCCTCAAAAGTAGCTTGTGAAACACTTGTTACTACAGGTCAGGTTGTACTTGCTGGTGAAGTTAAATCATCGGCATATTTAGATGTTCAAGATATCGCTCGTGAAGTGATTCGTGATATTGGATATACTAAAAGTGAATACATGTTTGAAGCAAATTCTTGCGGTATTCTTTCTGCCATTCATGAGCAATCGCC
The DNA here is from genome assembly GCA_038206385.1 of Bacteroidia bacterium. Taxonomy (GTDB): domain Bacteria; phylum Bacteroidota; class Bacteroidia; order AKYH767-A; family OLB10; genus JANXSD01. The sequence continues at coordinate 3,313 of JBBRAW010000173.1, forward strand.
AGATATTAATCAAGGTGTTGAGCGTAAAAAACCAGAAGAGCAAGGTGCAGGTGATCAGGGAATGATTTTCTGTTATGCTTGCCGCGAAACAGATAACTACATGCCATTGCCATTAGAATTAGCGCATTTATTATTGCGTGAACTTGCAGTGATTCGTCGTGAGAATAAAGTGATGAAATATTTACGTCCTGATGCAAAAAGTCAAGTGACGATTGAATACAGTGATGATCATCAACCAATAAAAGTTGATACGATTGTAATCTCTACACAGCATGATGATTTTGCTGCAGAGAAAAAAATGTTAGAGCAAATTAAAGCAGATGTAAAATCAGTTTTGATTCCGCGCATTTTGAAAAAATTACCAAAGCGTGTTCAGAATTTGTTTAATGATAAAATTGATTACCACGTAAATCCTACAGGTAAATTTGTAATTGGCGGACCACATGGCGACACTGGTTTAACAGGTCGTAAAATTATTGTGGATACGTATGGTGGAAGAGGAGCTCACGGTGGTGGTGCATTCTCTGGTAAAGATCCTTCGAAAGTAGATCGTTCGGCTGCGTATGCTGCTCGTCATATTGCGAAGCATTTAGTTGCTGCCGAAATTTGTGATGAAGCATTGGTACAAGTTGCGTATGCTATTGGTGTTGCTAAGCCTGTTGGTTTATATGTGAACACGTATGGTACTGCAAAAGTATCGATGACAGATGGACAGATTGCAACTGTTATTGCGAAGATGAAAGAGTTTGACATGCGTCCTTATTTTATTGAACAACGTTTCAAATTACGTACACCAATTTATCGCGAAACGGCTGCTTACGGTCACATGGGACGTGAGCCGAAAGAAGTGGTAAAAGTGTTTAACAAAGGCAAGAAGAACGAGAAAAAAATCAAAGTAAAATTATTTCCTTGGGAAGAATTAAACGCAGTGAATGCAACACGTACCGCATTTAAAATGATGAATGGTGCTGCAAGCGGAAAAGTAAAAACTGGAAAATCACCTAAGTCGGTGATGGCATAATTAAATAATGAATTTGAAAAAGGGCTGCCCGAAAGGGCAGCCCTTTTTTTTTGAAACAATTGAATATTCTAATTTCTTTCGTTATATTTGAATCGGGGGATTGATAGATAGAATTTAGTTTTGAGGGGGAATTAAAATTTTAATCAAAATGCTTTACGTAATTGTAATGCGGCAATAATTAGTTAGCGGTCATTGTAAAAAGACTGTGCAACTTGACAATTTTGTGCGGACGGACAGTTTGAAAAAAAACTTTGCCTTTGTCTGACAGTTTTTTACGACTGGCAGACAAAAATAAAAGTGGAGATCAGCAACCACTCAAAAA
>JBBRAW010000174.1:0-4629 GCA_038206385.1 Bacteroidia bacterium
AAAAAACCGCTTGAAAGTAAAATCAAAAATAAAATAAATGTGGGCTAAACCCGGAATGAATTTTTTTAGTAATCTTGACTTCCGTTGCTCTTGTGTTTCAACTAAACCAATATAATATCCGCCATCAGGTAGTTTTTCATTAACAGCTTCCTGAAATTTATTTACGAATCGTATATCATTTATCTTTTTAAGATTAATAATTGCGTTGCAATCACCATTTTCAAGATTTTGAACATTAAACGAAGTAGTCGTCTTGAACACTTTTGTATTCGAATGAGATAGATCTACGTATTTACGTAGTAACTGTTCTATTTCCGAAGGGATTTCATTAATGAATGCTTTCTTCATAATTTTTACTAATCATATCAAATTAATGACATGATAGGGCGATCTAAATTATTAATTCGGCAAAGGGATACGTGACATGGGTGAACTTTGTTCCAAAAAGGGTAAGCGCGAACTTACTTATGTCTTTTTCTCTATCGTAAACTTAGGGAATTTTTACCGATATTCCAAATTATTTTTATAATAAATCCAAAACAAAAGGAATTGGGAGCAATAATTGTGAATTCTAATATCTATAACAAGCTGTTATTAAGAAGTCTATTTGATGAAAAAGTATTAATTAACAAATAGCTAAATCATTGATATAATTTATGAAAAAATATTAAAAAGCATTTTACATCCAAAAAGTATAATTCCAATTCCAGATAATCGATTAAGCAACAATAAAAAATGTGGGCGAATAATCTTCTTCAAACGTGTAGCAAGCCATGCCTTCAGTAAATCAGTGGAGAAAATAGTGCCCAAAGTGGCAATAAAAAATAAAATTGTGTTCGTATTACTAAAATGTTCTTTTGCAGCTAAAGTACCCGCTACTCCCATCCAAAATAATAATACAAAAGGATTTAGCATATTCATCATAAATCCTTTGCCGGTGTCAATCCATAATGTCTTTGAATCATCTGGCAATTCTAACTCATCGCCTGATATCGTTGGTTTTTTAAACAAGTTTGCAATACCAAATCCTATCATCAATAATCCTCCACCAATACCAATCCACATCTTTTGTGTTTGTATTAATGAAATATATGTACTCCCAAAATAGGCTATTGTGATGTATATCCCATCACTCAACATCACACCAAATGCAAGGTATGCAGCAGGAATAAACCCCTTTTTTAAACTGGTGTTAAGTAACATAAAAAATATTGGCCCTACCAGCATTGCTAGTACAAGGCCAAGTGTTACTCCCGCAAGTATCGGTTCAAACATAAAATGCAATTAAATAGAAGGCTCGAAAATAAAGAATCATATCATGCTAAAGTATTGTTGCGTTTAAATAAAGCTTGTTCCTCATTTGTCATCATATTGAAGATTTTTCCAAAACAATATAGTATTTTTGAGCAATACAAATTATGAAACGAATCAAGTTTATTTTGCTGGTTTTATTTACTCCAGCTTTCATCTTCAGCAGCTGCTCTAATGAATTAGATGTATTGGATAATTATAAAGAAATTCCTATAATTTATGGACTAATTAACCCTAACCAAAACATAAATTATGTTAGGCTTGAAAAGGGTTATTTAGGTGCTGGAAACGCATTGGTGATGGCTCAACAACACGACAGCATTTACTACGATACTTCACAAGTAGACCTACAACTTATTGCGTTAAAATCTGGTGTAGATTTTACAAGCTATAAATTAACCCCAGTTTACAATATATTTAAGGATCAAGGTCTCTTTACTGATGCCGACCATATTCTTTACCAATTAGTGATGAAAGATCAAAATGGCGATACTATTAAACTTATATCTGGTATCGATTATAAATTAAAATTTACTAATAAAGTAACCGGATTGATTGATACAGCAATTACAAAAATAATAGAACCGATATCAGTTCAAAATTTTGGAACCTCTACTACTTTTCCTAAAATCAATTTAGCCGCTAAAGACCCATATATAATAAGACTTTTTGCAAGTAAATATGCAAAAGTATATGGGATGATCTTTCGATTTAAGTATTTCGAAAAAAATAAAACGACTCAATTAATTACTGTTAAAACTCTCGATTATTACCTTAAAGATGTTGTAAGTCGAACTATTACTTCTTCTTCTTCTGATATCGAAATCCCACTCAATGGGCAAACTATTTTTCAATATTTGGGCGCAAATATCAAAACTGATTCTACCGTTTCAAGGTCTGTTAAAAGTTGCGACTTTGTCCTTACTGCCGGAACTCAAGAATTTTATGATTACTACCAAATTAATAAACCTTCTAATACAGTAAATTATATTCCGGTTTTCTCAAATCTTAGTGTTGGAAAAGGAGTATTTGCATGCAGAATTAATTCTCTTATAAGCGATGTTATTTTTAATGATCTTACTCTCGATTCCCTTTATAACGGTAGCTATACAAAGCATATTTTCCAAAATTAATTTTAATAGGTTTCTGTCTTTTTGGCAGCATGTCACCTTTTATTGGGTACAACAGGACCTAATTCTGTCAATCTATTCTTAATAATTCCAATGGCATACAAGTTGAATAGCCCGTTTTAATTAAACGTAAAAAATAAAAATCATGAGAAAAGTAATCGGAATCGACCTAGGTACAACAAACTCTTGCGTTGCAGTTATGGAGGGAAGCGAACCGGTGGTAATTCCAAATAGCGAAGGCCGTCGTACAACACCATCTATGGTAGCTTTTATAAAAGATGGTGAACGTAAAGTTGGTGATCCAGCGAAGCGCCAAGCTATAACAAACCCAAAACATACCATCGCTTCTATTAAACGATTTATGGGCGAGTCATTTGATAAAGTATCAACTGAAATTTCACGCATGCCTTATGAAGTAGTTAAAGGCGATAACAATACACCTCGCGTAAAAATTAACGATAGGATGTACACTCCTCAAGAGATTTCAGCAATCATCTTGCAGAAAATGAAAAAAACTGCTGAAGATTATTTAGGTTATGAAGTTTCCGAAGCTGTTGTAACAGTTCCAGCTTATTTTAATGATGCACAGCGTCAGGCAACGAAAGAAGCAGGCGAGATTGCTGGATTAAAAGTATTACGTATCATCAATGAACCAACAGCAGCAGCATTAGCTTATGGTATGGATAAAAAACACACGGATACCAAAGTAGCAGTTTTCGACTTAGGTGGTGGTACTTTCGATATCTCTGTGCTTGAATTAGGTGATGGCGTTTTTGAAGTGAAATCTACTAATGGAGATACTCATTTAGGTGGTGACGATTTCGATCAAGTAATCATTGATTGGTTGGCGGCTGAATTTAAAAATGATGAAGGTCTAGATCTGCGTAAAGATCCTATGGCTATGCAACGTTTGAAAGAAGGTGCTGAGAAAGCAAAGGTTGAATTATCAAGTTCGGCACAAACAGAAATCAATTTGCCATACATCATGCCTGTAGATGGAATCCCAAAACATCTTGTAAAAACATTAACACGTGCGAAGTTTGAACAACTAGCAAATACTTTAATTCAACGCACTCTTGAACCTTGTAAAAAAGCTTTGGCGGATGCAAAACTTTCTCCTAATGATATTGATGAAGTAATTCTTGTTGGTGGTTCAACGCGAATCCCCGCTATTCAAGAATTAGTAGAAAAATTCTTTGGTAAGAAACCCTCAAAAGGAGTTAATCCTGATGAAGTGGTTGCATTGGGCGCAGCAATTCAAGGAGCAGTTTTAACTGGAGAAGTAAAAGATGTATTGTTACTTGACGTAACTCCACTAGCGCTAGGAATCGAAACGATGGGTGGTGTTTTCACAAAATTAATTGAAGCGAATACAACTATTCCTTCAAAGAAATCTGAAACATTCTCTACAGCTTCTGACAACCAACCATCGGTAGAGATTCATATCTTGCAAGGAGAACGTCCGATGGCTAAAGACAACAGAACAATTGGTCGTTTCCATTTAGATAGCATTCCACCTGCACCTCGTGGAGTTCCTCAAGTTGAAGTAATATTCGATATTGATGCAAATGGAATTCTGCATGTAACTGCAAAAGATAAAGCAACAGGTAAAAGTCAAAATATACGTATTGAAGCATCTTCTGGATTAACAGATGAGGAAATTAAACGCATGAAAAACGAAGCTGAAGCAAATGCTGAATCGGATCGTAAGGCGAAAGAAGAAGTAGAAAAAATTAATGCTGCTGATTCAATGATCTTCAACACCGAAAAACAATTAAAAGAATTTGGCGATAAGATTCCTGCAGAGAAAAAAATCACTATCGAAAATGCACTTACACAATTGAAAGATGCGCATGGCAAACGTGATGCAGCTGAAATTGAAATTGCAATGACATCAATTAACGCAGCTTGGCAAGCAGCATCTGAAGACATGTACAAAGCAAGTCAAGATGCCGGTGCTCCACAAAGTGCACCAACTGCTGAAAGTGGAGATTCGCAAGCAAATGCAGAAGGTTCTGGTGTTACTGATGTAGAATTTGAAGAGGTTAAAGACGAAAAGAAATAAGTTTTCTTTCATATAAAATTAAAAGAGGCTACTCCAGTGGAGTAGCCTCTTCTTTTTTGAATATGCATTACATTTTCACAGCTCTAGCAGCTACAAAAGATTTGAAATATTGATCTAATGGAT
>JBBRAW010000175.1:0-4608 GCA_038206385.1 Bacteroidia bacterium
ATAAAAACAATTTGGCACATTCATCAACAAATGTTGATTACAAAAAATATATTCCATCAACAGAAAAAATAAAAGAAAAAAATTCTTTTGCCATTAATCATAATTCATTAAAAAAATCTATCCTTGAAAACAAGCAGGAAGAAATTGCATTCATGCCTCCTAAATTTATAATCTCATTTCCTGAAGAAGAACCATTTGTTTTTGCTCAAAGAAAATACATTAAAAACTTAGAGCCGATAGTAACAAATGCTAATGAAGTAATGACTGCTGAAAATATTCAAGAAAAAATAATTAATACTATCAAAGATTTCGCTGCTAATAATGCTAATAAAGTAGTTGGTCAGGAATTATTTGCTACTACAAAACAACCATCAAAACTTTCGTTTAAAAGTAGGTTAATTCGATTTACAGGAACCGCTATTGGCAAAATAACTAACAACCGCGTTAAAGTAAAAACTGCTTTTGATCCAATAAATGGAAACTTGGCTGCCTATGAATTAGAGATGGGAAAAAAGGTTTGGCAAAAACAATTCTAATTAAAAAATGTTATAATAACATTTAAGGCTCTTGTAAGTCTTAATGGAAAGAACCAAGAAAAAATAACTTCTATGAAAACCCTTAAAAATATTCTCACTATCACCATTTTTATTTTGTTTTTTAAATCATTAAACGCGCAAAATATTGAAACAAGGGCATTAGCTCCTTTTAATAAAATTGAAATAAAAGATAATGCTAAAATTATCCTCCACAATGGTTCAACTCAACTTGTAAAAGTTGATGCTAAAAATACGGAGAAGGTAAAAACGTATGTAGATAATGACAAATTAATTATCAGCGGACTATCATCAACAATCGAAATTACAATTCCAGAATTAAAAAGTATTGAGATTTCTGGAAATGGAAAAATAACTGCTGATAGCACTGTTAAAACTCAAAACCTACGATTTATAATTTCAGGAAATGGAAAAATAACAATGCCTGTTGACGTTTCGAAATTAGAAGTAAGTATTATTGGAAATGGTAAACTATTTTTAAGTGGCAAATGTGATAATTTAGATGTAGATATCAGTGGAAACGGAAACGTAGATGCCAAATCATTAGTAGTAAATTCATGCGAATCTAATATTAGTGGCGTTGGCAAAAATTTTGTTGATGTAAAAAATAGTTTGCAATTGAACATTAGTGGATCTGGTTCTTTTTATTATAAAAACAAACCGGCAAATTTCGAAACCAATATTTCAGGAATAGGAAAGTATGGTAGTTTTAATGAATCCATTTCAAATGATACCACCTCTATGAATATTGGAAATAAAAAAGTAATTATCATTGGCAATAACGACAAGGATGATGATTATAAACACATGAAAGTAGATATTGAAAATGATACGGTCATGCATCATCCTGCCAAAGCGAAATCACATTGGGCTGGTTTAGAAATTGGATTTAACACCTTATTAGTTGGCAAGAATTTCAATAGCGATATGCCATCAAAATATGATTACCTATCCTTAAATTCTGGTAAATCTATCAACGTAAATATTAATTTTTTCGCACACGATTTTCAATTGTATAAACGATATGTATTATTTACAACTGGTATTGGTATGTCCATTAACAATTATCGCTTCACTTCAGATAGAACATTAAGAGAAGATACAAACATTGTTACGGCATCTGTAGATTATGATAAATTTAATAAAGTAATCTCTTATTCAAAAAATAAATTGGTGGTAAGTTATGTTACTGTTCCGCTCTTATTACAATTCAACACCAACCAAGAATTAAAAAAATCATTTCACATTGCTGTTGGAACATTGCTATCCTATAAATTTAATTCGCATTTAAAACTTGTGCATAGTGAAGATGGCAACAAACAGAAATCAAAACGTCAAGATGAGTTTAATATTGATCCGTTTCGTTATGATGCAACAGTGCGCATAGGTTATCGCGATTACACCTTATATGCAACGTATGCATTATCCGAATTATTCAGAAGTAATCGTGGCCCTGAATTACATCCATTCCAATTTGGGATAAATATTGCAGGCTGGTAAAATCATTTAACACACATTTACAACCGACAACAACCAAAATGTTGTCGGTTTTTTTATATTAAATTCTCTATCCACATAAAATTCAAATTTAGTTTGATCAATTATCATAAGATGTTTTGATAAGGACGAAGAGATGCGCATTTTTGCAGCAACCGTTTCATATTTCGGTCGACCATTAATTTATGAATGAGAAGCTCAGCACATTAGAACAAAATATAGCAACTGCACAGTTAGGAGGAGGAGAAACACGTATTGCATCGCAGCATAAAAAGGGGAAACTCACTGCGCGCGAACGTTTACATTTTTTGCTGGATGAAGGTAGTTTCGAAGAAATAGGCATGTTTGTAACGCATCGCTCTTCCGAATTTGGTCTTGATAAGGAGAAATACCTTGGCGATGGTGTTGTGACTGGATACGGTCGTGTAGATGGTCGATTGGTATATGTTTTTGCGCAAGACTTTACTGTTTTTGGAGGATCTCTTTCTGAATCACATGCAGAAAAAATTTGCCGTATCATGGATCTTGCAATGGAAAACGGTGCTCCTGTTATCGGCTTAAACGACTCTGGCGGTGCACGTATTCAAGAAGGTGTTGTTTCGTTAGGAGGTTATGCTGATATCTTCTATAAAAATACAAGAGCTTCTGGGGTGATTCCGCAAATTTCAGCTATCATGGGACCATGTGCTGGTGGTGCTGTTTATTCGCCTGCTATTACTGATTTCATCTTAATGGTTGAAAATACAAGCTATATGTTTGTGACAGGTCCTAACGTGGTAAAAACTGTTACGCATGAGGAAGTTACGAGTGAAGAACTAGGTGGTGCTATGACTCATAGTAGTAAATCGGGCGTTACACATTTTGCTTGTGCGAATGAAATCGAATGTATTCAAAACGTAAAGCGTTTGTTGAGTCACATGCCGTCAAATTGTGAGGAAACAGCTCCCTCTCGTGCTTATCAAGAAGGTGATGAACTTCGTCCGCAGTTAAATAATATAATTCCTGAAAATCCTAATCAGCCTTATGATATCCGTGAAGTAATTTATGAAGTTATTGATGAAGGTGACGAAGGCTTTTGTGAAGTACATAAAAATTTTGCAGAAAATATCGTAGTAGGATTTGCGCGATTAGCTGGTCGATCGATTGGAATTGTGGCGAATCAACCTGCATTTTTAGCTGGAGTACTTGATATCAATTCCTCTACTAAGGCTGCTCGTTTTGTGCGCTTTTGCGATTGCTTTAATATTCCTCTTTTAGTATTTGAAGATGTGCCAGGTTTCCTTCCGGGAACGGATCAAGAGTGGCATGGAATCATCACCAATGGTGCTAAGTTGTTGTATGCCTTTAGCGAAGCAACAGTACCTCGCATCACGGTGATCACACGTAAGGCGTATGGTGGTGCTTATGATGTAATGAACTCGAAGCATATTGGTGCTGATATGAATTACGCTTGGCCTACTGCTGAAATTGCGGTGATGGGTGCTCGTGGTGCTGCTGAAATTATTTTTAAGAATGAGATTGCAAAAGCAAAGGATCCAGTTGCAAAGTTGAAAGAGAAGGAAGAAGAGTATGTAAAACATTTTGCTAATCCTTATCGTGCTGCGGAGCGTGGTTATGTAGATGAAGTGATTACTCCTGATGTTACGCGTGTAAAGTTGATTAAAGCTTTTAAGATGCTAGAAAACAAAGTTGCGAAACTTCCGAAGAAGAAGCATGGCAATATCCCTTTGTAATCATTAATTTCAATTCCTAGATTTAATTCCGATATCTATCTAGACTGAATTCCATTTATTAGATTTAATTCTGCATTGTGAATCCGATAGCTATCGGATCTAAATTATAAATTCCCTTCATCCGTTTCATCGTTCGTTTAGCCTTGAATTTTGATCTATTCGCCAAATTAGAGAGGACGTTGGAGGTGATGTGATACTATTTTGCGTGAGTTGAACGAAAAGATATGATCAAAGACATCCCCTCAGAAGAGTTATTTAACCAACTCAATTTCGATGAAAAAGCGTGGCACGTTTGGCATCATGCAAGTTTTATGATAGTACGACAAAACAAACAATATCGTGTGAATTTATATCACATGAAAGGATACTACATTCAATTATGGTATCATGTAAAACGCAATCGCATTGATAAGATAGCAGCAACAAAATCAAATCGTGTTATACGGCCTTATCTTGATTTAATTGATATAAATAAACTGCTCCAAAATTAAGAGCAATAAAAAGCCCCTGATTGCGAAAAACATAGCAATCAAGGTTTTTAATTTTATTCTATCACTATTTTTTTACTTCCTACTCTACCATTACTGTCGGCAAACTTTAATAAATAAATTCCTGAACTCCATCCATTACAATTAATAGTTTGATAACTGGAAATATTTTTTTCGGATTTAATTTCTTTGCCGAATGAGTTATAGATTGTTAAATTTATTTTTTCGGATGACTCTATTGCTGTTGTTTTAATGGTAAAAATATCTGTAGCAGGATTTGGGCTAACAATAATTGAATAGGCTTGGGTTAAACTTTGTTGTTGTATTACAGTAGTT
>JBBRAW010000176.1:0-4576 GCA_038206385.1 Bacteroidia bacterium
GATCGGCTGACCGACAAATTTTATTTGCGTATTTTTATCCACGTCATGGTTTTTGTTGTACAAAACAAAATTACGACAGTTGAGTAAGTGGTCGAAAGACCACTTACTCTTTTTTAAAACTTTAGTCGGTTACTAGTGTAAGTTTTTATAACAAACAAAACGGGCTACTTCGGCGAGAAATAGCCCGTTTTGTTTTGTTTCGAATTTAAAATACATGTTTCTTTAAGTTCTTGTTGATAATAGAAAGTTAATTGATTAAAATTATTTTTTCATTCCAATAAAACTTTTAGCTTTGAATTTGTTTTATGATGATGAAATCACATGTAGTTTTAGTTGATGAGAACAATAAGGAGGTGGGTTCCATGGAAAAGATGGAAGCACATCATAAGGGTATATTGCATCGTGCTTTCTCTGTGATTATTTTTAATGATAAAGGAGAGATGTTACTTCAACAGCGTGCGTTGGATAAATATCATTCAGGTGGCCTTTGGACGAACGCCTGTTGCAGTCATCCTTATCCGGGTGAAGATATTATTGTCGCTGGAGAGCGTCGTCTATATGAGGAAATGGGCTTTAAAACGAAGTTGGATTTGATCGGTAGTTTTATTTATCATTGCAAATTTTCAAATGGACTTACTGAACATGAATTCGATCATGTTTTAAAAGGTATTTATAATGACGATCCAATTATTAATCCTGAAGAAGTTGAAACCTTTAAATGGATGAGCATTGATCTTTTAAAATCCAATATAATTCTTAACCCAGAACAGTATACATTTTGGTTTTTGGAACTTGTAAAGCAAGATTTTTTGATTTTGGCATGATTTTCACAAGCCATCCCGCGGGATTTTAATGTATTGTTTTTTGTAAAATGATTAAGAAATTAATTAAATCTTCTATATTGTAGTATGTAATGTAATTTGGCTCTATCAGCTTATAGAACTGATTTTTATACTTTGTAGTTTAATTCAAATAAATCTTACACTTATTTTGTAATAACATAAATTCCATATTTTTATTGATACACTCTGTAAATGCAGTTTTCGAATAATTTTATAGTGCATTAAATCCCAATCTTTTTGTTTTTTCTTACATACTACATACATGTTTCCATATTGATTCCTTTCCACCTGTTGGCCGACTTAGATTTGTTTTTGCCATAAGTGTATTAACCGCGAAGATTATTATAACAAACGGGACGCGGAAACGAAAAAAGGATGATTATGAGCCGAAAATTACTTAGATTAATTAGTTTCTTATTCGCTGGAATGCTGTTGATGACTTCTCAACAGTTGAAAGCGAGTCATGCTATGGGAGCTGATCTTACGTATCAATGCATGGGCGGAAATACTTATAAATTACGTGTATCGTTTTACCGTGATTGTATAGGAATTAATGCACCAACAAATGTTTATGTAAATGTACGTTCTACTAGTTGTGGTCAGAATCTTGGCGTTACCTGTTATCCTATTGCTGGAACTGGTCAGCAGGTTACTTATTTATGTCCTACTGCACAAAGTACATGTAATGGTGGATCATTTACTGGAATACAAGAATGGGTTTATGAAGGTGTGATTACACTTCCATTGCAATGTCCTGATTGGTCTTTTTCTTATACGCTATGTTGTCGTAATGCAGCAATCACAACTATTAGTACGCCAGGATCAAATACATTTTATATTTATGCAACACTTAATAATACCATTTCACCGTGCAATAGTTCACCAACATTTTCGAATAAACCAGTTCCATTTGCTTGCTTAGGTCAACAATTATGTTTTAATCATGGTGCTGTTGATCCTGATGGTGATTCTTTAGTTTATTCGTTAGTTACGCCAAAGCAAACTGCAACAGCAGATGTAAATTATTTAGCACCTTATAATGCTACTAATCCTTTAAATTCTTTTCCTACTACTCAATTCAATACCCAAACTGGTGATATCTGTTTTACTCCGCAACAATTGCAAGTAACAGTAATGGCAGTCCTTGTTAAAGAGTATCGAAATGGTGTTCTGATTGGTTCTGTTGTTCGTGATATTCAAGTTACAGTTTTAAATTGCAATAATAATCTTCCAACATTATCAGGTATTAATGGAACAAATAATTACAACATGACGGTTTGTGCGAACACGCCTTTTTGCTTTAATATTTTTTCTAATGATGTAGATGCTGGACAACAAATTTCTTTGTTTGCAAATAATGGAATCAGTGCTGGTACATTTAATTCGTCCGTTGCACAACATCCAACAGGAACATTCTGCTGGACTCCCAAAACTTCTGATATCAGTAATACACCAAATTGTTTTACTGTTCGTGTGAATGATGATGCCTGTCCTTATACTGGTTCGCAAACATATTCATATTGCATTACTGTGAAAGGAATTATTGTTGATGCTGGTCCCGATCAATATATTGCATGTAGTGATCAAGCAACAATCACTGCAAATGCATCTGGAGGTACTGCACCTTATTCTTATTTGTGGAGTAACGGATTTACTGGTCAAACACAAACTGTTCCAGTAGGAACGTATGTTGTTACCGTTTCTGATGCAACATGTTCAAGTACGGATACTGTTGAAGTAAAATCTGCTTTTGTTCCTATTGCTGATTTTACCTGGACAGGCTCTTGTGTTTTCGGACCAATTCAATTTACAGATCAAAGTAATACTGCTGGAGGAATTTCTACATGGACATGGAATTTTGGGGATGGATCAGGATCTAGTCTTCAAAATCCTTCACATAATTATTCAGCGCCAGGAACCTATAATGTTTCATTAATTATCCAAAATATTTATGGATGTATTGATACCATCATACAGCCAGTAACTATTGTTCCACCACCAGTTCCATCATTTACTGTTGGAACTTCTTGTGCAAGCAATAACGTTGCATTTACAAATACAAGTACACCCATTGGAACGAATTGGAATTGGTCATTTAGTAATGGAACAAGTTCAACAGTACAAGACCCAATAATTATTTTTGCAACACCAGGAACGTATACAGGTACATTAATTGTTTCGGATGGCATTGGTTGTTCGGATACGGTTACTCAATCATTTGTTGTAAATCCTGTTCCTGTTGCAAATTTTTCTACTAGCGGAACTTCTTGCCAAAATAGTTCAGTCACTTTTACAAATTCTTCAACTGGAGGTATTTCTTATGACTGGGACTTTGGTGATGGCGACTCATCGAATCTTCAAAATCCTACGCACACGTATACTTCAAGTGGAAATTATAATGTTTCTCTAATTGTTACAAACGCAGCAGGATGTAGTGATACAATTGTAAAATCAATTCATATTAATGCGCCACCTTTTGCTGATGCAGGTCCTGATAAAGTACTTTGTTTAGGAAGTACAATCACTCTTTCAGCGGCAGGTGGAACAACTTATAACTGGCTTCCAGGAAATCAATCAGGAAGTACAATTTCTGTTTCTCCTTCCAGCGATACTTCTTATGTTGTTATTGTAACAGATGCAAATGGATGTACGGATGCAGATACAGTATTAGTTCATGTAAATGCATTACCAATTCCAATTGTTAGTCCTAATCAAGTTATTTGTGCAGGACAAAGTGCAACGCTTTCTGCAAGTGGTGGAATAAGTTACAACTGGAATCCATCTGGAAGTACAACTTCAACAATCACAATTACACCAAGTGGTTCAACAACGTATGCAGTAAATGTTATTGATTCGAATGGATGTCAGGCAACAGCTTTTGCAAATGTTACGGTACATCCTAATCCTGTTTCAGTACTTCAAACACCCGTATTTATTTGCGGTGGTATGAGCGAAATTTTAGATCCAGGTCCTAGTGGAACAACATATTCATGGAGCACTGGTGCAACAACACAAACCATAAGTGTGAATACACAAGGTGCATATACTGTTACTATCACCAATCAATTTGGATGTTCAACAATTTCTCCAACTACAGTAACTGTTGGCGGACAAGTTGTGAATAATAATAATGCAATATCAATTTGTCAAGGACAAACTGCAATATTAAATCCTGGTTATACTGGAAGTACTTTCTTGTGGGCAAATGGTGCTACATCGCAAACGATTACTGTTTCAACTTCTGGATTATATCAAGTTACAGTGACGGATGCAAATGGATGTACTGGAGTAATCGGAATCACTGTGAATGTTCACATGTTACCAATTCCAAATTTCACTCCTGTTGATGTTTGTATAACGCAACCTGTATCATTTCATGATGTGTCGAGTGTGAATGGTGATAGCATTGTTTCATGGTCGTGGAATTTAGGTGATGGAAATGTTTCTTATCAGCAAGATCCGTTGCATTCATATTCAACTTCTGCTAGTTATCCAGTTGTGTTAACGGTTACAACAAGTGCAGGATGTTCGGCAACTTTAGGCGACACTGTAAACGTTTATCCATTGCCTGTTGCTAATTTTAGTTTTAATCATGATTGCCAAGGATCTGCTATTCCATTTCAAGATTTATCAACTACAGGTTTAGGAAATATTACTATTTGGAATTGGAATTTTGGTGATGGTGCATCATCAACATTACAAAATCCAATACATACGTATGCAACTGCTGGAAC
>JBBRAW010000177.1:0-4316 GCA_038206385.1 Bacteroidia bacterium
GTATAATTAATCGTTATCCAATTTTGTTCTGTCACTTTCTTTTGGTGTGCAAAAGAAAGTAACCTAGGAAATGCACATTTTCTTTCACTGATTTTTTAATTTCGGCTATCGATTATAATTTTATGAGTGTATAATTAATCGTTATCCAATTTTGTTCTGTCACTTTCTTTTGGTGTGCAAAAGAAAGTAACCTAGGAAATGCACATTTTCTTTCACTGATTTTTTAATTTCGGCTATCGAATATAATTTTATGAGTGTATAATTAATCGTTATCCAATTTTGTTCTGTCACTTTCTTTTGGTGTGCAAAAGAAAGTAACCAAAGAAAAGCACACAAGCGTAACCAACTATCAATTGAACAATGTACTATTTACAACGGCTATTAAGTGAAAAAAAAAGGCAGTGCTTTCTATTTTCTTCATCGGTATATCAATTGATAGTTCGCTCTTACGCTTGACCACCACAGCACCTATGATATCACAGACTATCCTCAAATTATCGCGTATCGTAAATTAAAAGTCCGAAGGCGAAGGGGAGGCCGGAAATATTTTTCGGAGGTCTGAACTTATTTCGGAAACCTGAACTTATTGAGTGTGTTCAGAAATGATAAAATATTAATGTGTATTTGTGAATGAAATTATAATTGCATTTTGTTATAATTTTCAATGTTGTTCTAAACAAAAAATCCTTGAAGTAATTATACTTCAAGGATTTTTTAAATTTAATAAAATGTTTATCAATGTATTTCCCAAATCTCTCTTCCTTGTAATAGTCTGTTAAGATCACCAGCACCTTTTTTCGCAATTGCTTCAACAACTTGATCATTCATAGCTTCCTCATAACACTTACGATCTTCTTTATAGAAAACACCAAATGGTCGAGGTAAATGATCTATTCCTTTTTCATGGCGATCAAAGAAACGAGAAAGAATTCCTGCCTTCACACGATCACTTTCATCATGTATCCATAAATCATTGGCAGAATTTCCATCAATAGTGAGATCTACAATTTTAGGATGAAAACCATCAAGCTTGATTCCTTTCGTTCCATCTTGTCCATAGATAAGTGGCTTGCCATTTTCAACAAATATTGCTTCTTCTTTCTTTGAAGATTTCTCCGTAAAAATTTCAAAAGCTCCATCGTTAAAGACATTGCAGTTTTGATAAATTTCTAAGAACGATGTTCCTTGATGTGCGTTTGTACGACGTAACATTTCTTTTAAATGTACTGGATCACGATCCATTGATCGAGCGATAAAAGATCCTTCTGCACCCATCGCTAAAGCAAATGGATTAAAAGGATGATCAATTGATCCCATCGGTGTCGACTTCGTTACTTTCCCTTCTTCCGAAGTAGGAGAATATTGTCCTTTCGTTAGTCCATAAATTTCGTTGTTGAACAATAAAATATTTACATTGAAATTTCTTCTCAACAAATGAATGAAATGATTTCCTCCTATCGACATCGAATCTCCATCACCAGTAACGATCCAAACACTTAAGTCGGGTCTTGCTGCTTTTAGTCCGCTAGCAACTGCCGTAGCACGACCGTGAATGGAATGCATTCCGTAGGTCTCCATGTAATATGGAAAACGCGAAGAGCATCCGATACCAGAAATAAATACGATGTTTTCACGAGGTATTCCTAACTCAGGAACCACTGTTTGAACTTGTTTTAAGATGGAATAGTCGCCGCATCCTGGACACCAGCGTACTTCCTGGTCTGTAACAAGATCTTTACTTGTAAATTTCGGAGCTTCCGGATTTTGAGTTGTTGTTTCCATCAGTTTGGGATGGTTATGTTTTTATGTTTATCAGCAATCACAATGAACATTAATTCATGCATTGCAAACAAACGGTTTTGAAATTATTTTTTTTGTAATTCTTCAATCTTAACAAGAATCTCACTCGAACTAAATGGCATTCCCTTAACTTTATTTAATCCAATTGCAGGGATCATATATTTATCACGAATGATCGATAACAATTGTCCTGTATTCATTTCCGGAATTAATACTTGATCGAAATTATAAAGTATCTCACCAAGATTTTTTGGTAATGGATTCATGTAACGCACTTGTGCATGACTCACATCATAACCTTTTGCTCTAGCATCACGAACAGCACCTTTGATTGGTCCATAAGTAGAGCCCCATCCTATAATTAATAATTTTCCTTTTTCATTTCCACTATCTAATTTTTGTGGAGGAGTAAAATCTGCTATCCTAGCAACTTTTGCAGCACGCATATTTACCATGAATTCGTGATTCTCTGGATCGTAACTGATGTTACCAGTTTCATGTTGTTTTTCTAATCCTCCAATACGATGTTCTAATCCTGCTGTTCCTGGTAAAGCCCATGGACGAGCAAGTTTTTCATCACGCTTATAAGGCAGATATCTTTCACCATCATTTTTTTCTGTAGCAAATTTTGCAGTGATAGGATTCAGATCTTCTGCTTTTGGAAATCTCCAAGGCTCCGAACCATTCGCTAAAAATCCATCACTAAGAAAAATAACTGGAGTCATAAATTCAATTGCTAAGCGACACGCTTCATACACTGCATGAAAACAATCTGCTGGCGACATAGAAGCAATTACTGGAATTGGCGCTTCTCCATTACGACCATATAGTGCTTGGAAAAGATCACTCTGTTCAGTTTTTGTTGGAAGACCTGTTGATGGACCGCCACGTTGAACATTGATAATTACTAATGGCAACTCTAACATTAATGCAAGTCCCATTGCTTCCGCTTTAAGCGCGATGCCAGGACCTGATGATGCAGTAACAGCTAATTTCCCTCCGAAAGATGCACCAATTGTAGCACAGATTGCAGCGATCTCATCTTCTGCTTGAAAAGTTTTAACACCGTAATTTTTATACTTCGCAAGTTCATGCAAAATATCTGTTGCTGGTGTAATAGGATAAGTACCATAAAATAATTCAAGACCAGATTTTTGTGATGCAGCAATCAATCCTATCGCAGCAGCTTGGTTACCCATGATGTTACGATAAACCCCTGGAGGCATTTGCGCAGGATTCACAGTATAGCGCGAAGTAGCAGTTTCTGTAGTATCGCCATAATTATAACCTGCTTGCAACACTTTTAAATTTGCATCAAGAACATCTTGTTTCTTGCTAAATTTTTCAGTCAAGAATTTAATAGTAAAATTCATGTCACGATTGTACATCCAATAAAGGAATCCAAGTACAAACATATTTTTTGCACGATCAATTTCTTTTATACCAAGAGTTGATTCTGCCAATGCTGCACGCGTCATTTTTGTAACGTCAATCGTTATCAAACGAAAACCATCTAATGATCCATCTAAAATTGGATTTGCACCTTCTGTAAAATTCGCAAGACGTAAATTTTTATGATCGAAACCATCGGAATTAGCGATAATAGTTCCACCTTTTTTCAGATGGCGCATATTCGCTTTGAGGGCGGCAGCATTCATCGCTACAAGTACATCGCATTCGTCGCCAGGCGTAAAAATATTTACACTACCAAAATGTAATTGATATCCCGAAACTCCAGGAATCGTTCCTTGCGGGGCGCGTATCTCCGCTGGGAAATCGGGGAAAGTACTAAGATCGTTGCCAAAAAGAGCAGCCGTATTCGTGAATTGTGTTCCTGTAAGTTGCATCCCGTCGCCTGAATCACCTGCAAACTTGATGATTACATTGTCGAGAACCTGATTTTGTTGTTCCATATTGTTCTAATTCTGCTGAAAGATAATGATTGCAAAAATACAGTTTTTAAGGCTGATACTTGATGTGTGAAAAATAGAAAATACAAGTGAATTTTGAACAACTTTTACATAAAAAAACCGCAGCTTACGGGCTTCGGTCGCACTTATGGGAATAAATCGCGGGGTTTATGAGTGATGATCGATGAAATTACTTAGTTCATAAACGCTGCTTTCGAAGCTAAATATATTTAATAATACCAAAGGTAATTTCTAATGTTAAATTTCAAAAAAAGTTCTAAAGTTTAGAAAAGTTTATTTATCTTCACTAAAGTATTAGTAATCTCTTTAGTTTTTGTTTGAAATTTCATTCTAACCTTATAAAATTTATTTACTATGAAAACTTTCAGTCACCAGTCACCAGTCACCAGTCACCAGTCACCAGTCACCAGTTACCAGCTTTAAGTTGGTTTACGTATTTTAAAAAGGTACCCTTATTAATTTTGCTAACTTTAATTACCTTGAAAATTAATGCACAAACACCAACTCCAATTATTACAGGTCCTAATACAAGTTGTGGTCAAACTACAATAGTTTATTCAATTTCCAATTTCGATCCAGCGCTTG
>JBBRAW010000178.1:0-4140 GCA_038206385.1 Bacteroidia bacterium
AATAGTAGTGTTATATTTATATCGAACAAGATAGAACTAATAATTATAGAAACTTTTTAAAAGTTGGATTACTTCACTCAATGTTAATTTTTATAAATAAACATTATAATTTAAAAGTTATACTTCCCTTAAAATTTTAAATATGAATGTAAAGATTTGACAAAGAATTGGTAATTAATTCAATCTGACATTTACTAGTTTATCGCATTTATATCTCATCTCAACTAACAATTTATAAAACCAATTAAATTTAATTGTTAGATAATCAATAAGTTATAATTAATAACAGTACATAATTGTCATATACATAAGAAACTAATGTATTATTGCGTTATTCAATTCAAATACTACCATGATTTACTCTACCGAACTCATCAAAGGAACGTTAAAAACGATCATATTAAAACTCCTTAAAGACAATAAGAGAATGTATGGTTATGAGATTACACAAAAGGTAAAAGAGCTTACCGCAGATCGAATACAGTTAACGGAAGGTGCTTTATATCCAACACTTCATGCCTTGGAAGCAGATGGGATTTTAACAACAGAATCGGAATATATTGGAAAACGTGTTAGAAAATATTATTCGCTAAGCCCAAAAGGAAAAACTTTATCGAAAGAAAAAATAAGTGAGTTTGCTGATTTCATTAATACGATGAAATTTTTGCTAGACATTAAAACTGACATTGCTTAGATGTATAGTATCAACGACAAACAAATAGAATTTATCCTCAACGACATTAGACGTAATGGCGTTGAAATGGAGGACCTGCAGTTAAACCTTCTGGATCATCTATGCTGTATCATTGAAAGTGGCCTCGAAGAAAATGGAGACTTTGAGCAATTCTATTTAGCCACTGTAAAAAAATTCTACAAAAAAGAATTACGCGAAATAGAAGAGGAAACTATCTCTTTATTAATTAACAAAAACTACTACGTTATGAAAAAAATAATGATTGTGAGCGGTGTAACTTCTGTTTCATTGTTAACGATGGGAATAATATTAAAATTTCTGCATCAACAAGGTGCTTCATTTGGAATTGTATTAGGAATATTAATGATGAGTTTAATATTTCTGCCACTTCTTTTTACCTTAAAAATAAAAGAGAAAAAAGAAGTGAAAGATAAGGTGCTTATTGGCATTGGCACTGTAGTTGGAATTTCATTGAGTTTAGGAACACTCTTTAAAATTATGCATTGGCCATACGCAAATATGTTGGGATTAAGTTCAATACTAATGCTACTATTTATTTTTTTACCTATATACTTTTTTTCTGGTATTCGTAATCCAGATACCAAAGTAAATACAATTGTCTCGTCATTATTAATTATCACAGGATGCGGATTGTTCTTAACATTAGTACGATCTCCTTATGGTTCGAAGATGTTATATATCCAAACTACGAATAATTACTTACGAAACGAGCAATTGCTAGAGAACGAAAAGCAATTATTGCAACAAAATATAAAAATGGATTCGATTGCTGGTGCGCTATTTTCGATGAATAAAAAAATAGATTTTTTATGTGAAGATCTGAAATCATATATTATTAAATGCGAGACTGGTCATAATAGGATTTCCATTGATTTTGAAAGTCAAGATGGTTGGTTGGAAGATTCGCAAATTGGAAACAGTATTCAAGAAAATTCGAAAGCAAATCAAAATTTAGAATCGCTAAAGCAAAGTATTGCTGATTACAATATGGAACATGCTAATTTAAAATTATTCCTAATGACTAGTATAATACCAAACATAAATGATGCTCGCTCCTCTGAAGCACTCAACGGTATTATACAAATACAAATGAACTTATTACAAAACGAAAGAGCATTACTTGCATCACAATAGGGATGAAGTACGTAGACTTCATCCCTATGGGTACGTAAACTTCATCCCTGTGTTTATGTAGATTTCATCCTTCTAGTGCTTATCTATTATAATAATTTATCCATAGGAATCATCTAGATAAAAATAATGATTCTTGTGGATATTTTATGTTACAAAACAGCAAAAAAATATTTTATTGAAACAATTTTAACTTTACTCTTTTACAAATTTTTGATGATAGACCTTATCACCTTTTCGAATCTCTAACAAATAAGATCCAGTACTTAATCCAGTAGTAGGAATTGATATTATTGCGTGAAAATCATTGATCACAAAATTGTTTATCAAATGTGAACTAACATCAAATAACTTAATTTGAATTGTTCCATTGATATTATTATTGAAATGAATTTGAAGATAATCCTTACAAGGATTTGGATAAATTGTAAATGGAATTATTTCTTTTTCGATAATGCTAGTAGTAGCTTTTGGAAAATCTATTCGCCATAGCGATGAAGAATTACTTCCACCAATTTCAATCACAAAAATACTGGTATCTAATTGTACTGCATCAATTGGTGACTGAACCCTACTTACTAAACGCTTTGATTGAAATGAATAATTATGATTTATTGTGTCCTTCTTCATGGTTAATAATAACAAATCTTCGGAAGCATCATTAAAAGGAGATAATAGTTTTGAGAATCCAGACAATAAACTATCACCTCTAGTATAACTTAATACAAATCCATTTCCATTGTACATTCCACCCAAAATAGAATCGGTATCAAATACTAAACCCAATGGAGAACGGTGAGGTGTGAAGCTATAAATTCCTTGTCCGATCGCACTAGCATTATACGTTAGCCCACTTGTACTATCACGCATAAATGCAGCATCAGGACCATTATTTAAACATGGTAGATCCGTGATTAGTGTTGTTGGCTTTTGAGGGAAAGTAGAATCATTATAAAATTTACCTTGCATCCATGCTGCACTTTTGTGATTGATTAATGAATCAGCCAATGGATTATAGCCAGGATATTGTTGTGGATTTTCACTGCTCCCCATTAACCATGGAAAGCCATAATGATGTCCACGTTGTAACCAATTAAGTTCATCTTCCATATCGCGATCACCAGAATTTTCTGCACCAAATACATCACCCGATGCATTAAATGCCATGTCATAAGTATTTCGAATTCCTCTAACAAAAACCAATTGTTGCGCATCTAAGGCTACTGAATCATTAGGAATAATTAAACCACTTGCAGAAATAGGAATTTGAAATATCAAAGAAGTAATTGCGAGATTTCTAGTAAATGGAGAAAGTCCACCGTTGTCACCTATTTCACCATGATCACCTCTTGATCCACTGCATAGAAATAATGTATCAGCTGATTTATTAATTCCTAATCCGCTAATCCAATGATCAAACGGACCAGAAGTTAAATAAGGAACTGTTTGTGCAACTGTCGACCAAATTCTAGTATTGTTTGCTTGCAAAACACCTTTCATAAGGAACCCTTTTGTAAACAATGAATCCTTATCATTATTTCCAGAAACATACATTATAGAATCGCTAATAACAAATCCTTGACAACTTTGAATAGAATGATTGGATGTACTGTACACTAACGTATCTGAATAAATATTTCCTTGATGATTAATTTTATAAATATTTCCAGATAGGGTCATGTAATAAAATGACTGATCAATTTTACTATAGCATAATCGCGCAGCATAGTTTTGAATTGTCATTATTTTGTTTACACTGATATCAAAAAATAATGGGGTAGGTGTTTGTGCATTTGATTGAAGGCAAAATGTGATTAAAAGAATTGTAATTGCTTTTTTCATGATTTAATTGATACTTTAAATATCAAGATAAGAATAATTTTTAAAAGCTATTTATAAATTGAATTATCCGACAAAATTCACTGCGGAAACTTTCTATATAGTTCTCTTATTGTTAAAGTCGATTAGGGCAATCTTCTAAATAAAAATATTCTGCTCATATAAAAAAACCTTAAGTATATAATACACCTTTGAATTATTCTGTCTTAAATATTTTGCCAACACTTAAAAAAACTAACGAATCCAGTAATAATCAAAATCGTAAATCTTATTGTTATCCATAAGTGCTTAATTATTTTTTCCTTACCCACTTTGGGCAAATTAAAGGACAACCTTATACGGAGAGGTCTGTTCAGCAATTCTTTAAGGATGCGGTGATACGTAGTGGAATTCGAAATACGGAGGCTAGTCCGCATTGGTTGAGGCACAGTTATGCGACGCATATTATGGAGATG
>JBBRAW010000179.1:0-4111 GCA_038206385.1 Bacteroidia bacterium
ATAGAAACCAAGATATGTTCGTAAGAGCCATTGATGAAGTTAGCAAATTTACAAGACCGATCCACTCGATAATAAGAAGTTATAGTACAAATAAAGTATATCCTGGTGCGGCAACTTTATTTTTTGTGAATGAAGAAGGTGTTGCAATCACTTGTCGACATGTAGCTGAACATCTTCTTCACGCTGATAAAATTAATCAACAATATTTACTTTTTGCTCAATCACGATTCAGGTTGAGACAAGATGAAAATTATTCAGAAAATTTAAGACAGTTGGAACAGCAATTTGGATTTCATCAAGATTCACCCATTCAAATCAAGCATAATTTTGTTGGTTGTTGCGATAGATTTACAAGCTTTGATTGCCATTTGCATCCTCAATATGATTTAGCCATTATCCACTTCAAGGGATTTCAACAGATCGGCTATTCGAGCTTCGCTCGCTTTACTAAAGATTCAAGTATTACAAAACCAGGAAAGATGCTATGCCGTTTAGGATTTCCTTTTCCTGAATTTACCAATTTCACTTACAATTATCAAACTGATGATATCGAATGGACACGTGATGGAAATCCGCGCTCACCATCTTTTCCAATCGAAGGAATTATCACACGATTAATTTCTCAATACGGAAAAATTTCTGGTATCGAAATGAGCTCACCAGGATTACGCGGACAAAGCGGCGGACCACTCTTCGATAGTGATGGTGTTGTTTACGGAATGCAAAGTTCAACACGACATTTACACTTAGGTTTTGACCTTGAAAATTTCGAAGTGGCGATTGGTCCTGGAACAAAAAAAGTTACCAATATGCCTTTCTTACATGTTGGACAATGTATTCATGTTGATGTGATCAAAGATTTTTTAAGAGAACACGGAATTAATTTTCACGAAATTTAATTTGAAAAAATGATTAATTTAGTTAAGAATTTTCAATCAAAAGTTTTGCTGCTTCTTCGCCAACCATAGTTCCGATTGCAATTCCCATTCCTCCCATTCGTACAGCACAGAAAAGATGATCGCTTATTTTTTTTACAATCGTATTTTTCGTTTTTCCTAAACCCATAATTCCGCTCCATCGTTGCTCAACTATATATTTATTACGAGGTAAGATCATCGTTGATAATAACTCCTCTAATTTATTTTGGATAATTTCTGTCAATCCAAATTCAGTAGTTTGCTCAGTACTAAAATCTAAATTTCGTCCGCCACCAAAAAGAATTCTATCTCCAACATTTCTAAAATAATAATAACCTTTTTCGTAATGAAATGATCCTTTAACTTGTAAATTTTCAATCGAACTTGTTATCAAAACTTGTGCGCGACCTGGTTCTATTTCTAGTTCAGGAAGCAATTGTTTTGCAAATGCATTTGTTGATATGACTACTTGTTTTGCATGGAAACTAAATCCTTGCGAAGTAGAAATTTTTATTCCATCATTCATTTCTTCAAAGGATTTTATTTCGATACCATTTAAAACTTCAACTCCTTTTTCACGTACATATTTTAACAAAGATTGCATCATTTTACCTGTATCAATCTGACCTTCTCCTGAATTAAGAATTAGATGATGTACATTATCAAAACCAAAATCCGCAATACAATTATCTTTCTGCTGATAAATATTTTTTACACCAGTAATTTTAAAAAGTGAATCATTAAAATAATCTAATTGATCATTACAATGCTTATAATTTTTTTCATCAGCGGTAGCGAATACTTCATAACCACCTAAGGCTTCATAATCAATATTTTTATCTCCTAATAAAGCTCGTAGTTTTTTTAAACCTTCCCATCTGCGTTGCACCAAATCAAAAACTTCCGACTCAGTCATCCTTGTTAAGTCATCCATCAACTCCGTTAAACTTCCAAAACAAGCAAAGCCAGCATTACGCGTACTCGCACCATAAGGCAAGAATCCACGATCAATTACCAAAATTTTATGATTCGGTTGTTGCTCTTTAATCGCTCGAGCAGTATTGAGTCCGACTATCCCACTTCCGATTACCAATACATCAATATTGCTGAAATAACTATTCTTTTCCCAAAAGCTTAATTCCATGCCTCAAATATAAGATCAAAGCTGGCTTTAGAGGTTATCTCCCATGCAAAACCCAACTAAAAACTTATCTTTGCGCCTTCTTTAGAAAAATAAAATATGGGATTGAAATGTGGCATCGTGGGCCTTCCAAATGTTGGTAAATCCACCTTATTTAATTGCCTTTCAAATGCTAAGGCGCAAGCAGCAAACTTTCCTTTCTGCACTATTGAGCCAAACGTTGGAGTTATCACTGTTCCTGATGATCGTTTGAATATACTAGAAGGGATTGCAAAACCACAAAAAGTAATTCCTACAACGGTTGAAATTGTTGATATCGCTGGTCTAGTAAAAGGTGCTAGCAAAGGCGAAGGTTTAGGCAATCAATTTCTTGGAAATATTCGCGAATGTGATGCAATTCTTCACGTATTGAGATGTTTTGATGATCCGAACGTAGTGCATGTTGATGGTCAGGTTAATCCTGTTCGTGATAAGGAAACGATCGATATTGAACTTCAGTTGAAAGATTTAGAAACTGTTGAGAAACGCATGCAACGTATCGAAAAGCAAGCGAAAGTAGGTACCGATAAAGACGCTAAAAAAACATACGATGTTTATCAGCAATTAAAAGAACACCTAGAAAAAGGAATGTCGGCACGTTCAGCACAATTATCGGAAGATGATTGGAAACTTGCTTCAGATTTATGGCTGCTTACGGCAAAACCTGTGATGTATGTTTGTAATGTTGATGAAGGTTCTGTTGTTACAGGAAACAAACATGTGGAAGCAGTTCGTGCAGCAGTTGCATCTGAAAATGCTGAAGTACTAGTTATCGCTGCAGCAATTGAAGCAGACATTGCACAGCTAGAAAGTTTTGATGATCGTCAAGCTTTTTTAACTGATTTAGGATTGACAGAATCAGGTGTAACGAAATTGATTAAAACTGCATATCGTTTATTAAGCTTGCAAACTTATTTTACTGTTGGCGAAAAAGAAGTGCGTGCATGGACAATTCATCAAGGCATGACAGCTCCACAATCAGCAGGAGTAATTCATACCGATTTTGAAAAAGGATTCATTCGTGCTGAAGTAATTCATTACAATGATTTTGTTACTTTAGGTTCTGAATCTGCTTGTCGTGATGCAGGAAAATTAGCTGTGGAAGGAAAAGAATATATTGTTCAAGATGGTGATCTGATGCATTTCAGATTTAACGTATAAAAATAAAATAAGCTTAAATAAATCCACAATGGGAAGAGCTTTTGAAAAACGTAAACATAAAATGTTTGCGAACAATACAAAAAATGCTAGAGCGTTTACGCGCATCGGAAAAGAGATAGCAATTGCGGTAAAGTTAGGAGGTAATAATCCTGATGGAAATCCACGATTAAGAATGGTGATGCAAAATGCGAAAGCACTAAACATGCCCAAAGATCGTGTTGAAGCTGCAATTCATCGCGCTGAATTAAAGGACTCAAAAGTTCTCGACGAAGTAGTATTTGAAGGATACGGTCCGCATGGAATTGCAATCGTTGTTGAAACAGCAACAGATAATAACACCCGCACCGTTGCAAATATTCGCATGTATTTTAATCGTTCGGATGGAGCATTAGGAAAAACTGGCTCACTTGATTTTCTATTCGATAGAAAAGGAATTTTTACCATTGAAAAGGGCAAATGGGAAATGGAAGAATTAGAATTAGAATTGATAGACTTTGGTGCAGAAGAATTAGAAGAGCATGAAAATGAAATTTACATCTATACTCCTTTCACTGCTTTTGGATCCATGCAAAAAGCTTTAGAAGAAAAAGGGATTACAATTATCAGTGCTGAGTTAGATAGAATCCCAACAACATCAACAGCACTTACTCCCGAACAACAACAAGAAGTTCATATACTCATCGAAAAATTAGAGGAAGATGAAGATGTTCAAAATGTTTTTCATAATATGAAAGAAGAATAGAATTAAGAATTAAGAGTAATCAGGAGAATTAAAAAGTCCTATAAAAATTTTCAAAAAAAAATTTTATTGGACTTTTTAATTTTTATTTTATCAAAGAAATTTATTGAGCAT
>JBBRAW010000180.1:0-3928 GCA_038206385.1 Bacteroidia bacterium
ATTTTTCAGGGCATTTTTTATTAATTTTTTATAACTTTCTGAGTAATCTTTTCTCCATCACAGACTAAATTCACAAAATAAATTCCCTCCCCTAGATTATATTTGTTAATAAATTCAAAAGAATTGTATCCTTCCGTTCCATCAATTTTTTCTTTTGCAATTATTTGTCCTGATGAATTGATTAATGTAAAATCAATCGTTACATCTTTCTTTAAGTTGAAATTAATTTTAAAATTTTCAGTAAAAGGATTAGGACTAATATTTTGAAATGAAATGTTCTTTGTAATTTCAGTGGTTTCATAACGAACTACTTTTATTGGGAAGTAGGCAAATTTTCCATCATAATCCGTTTGTTTTAGTCGGTAATAATTATTTCCCTTTTGTGGGTTCTTATCAATTAAAGAGTAGTAATGTTTTACTTGGCTAGTTCCAACTCCAGGCTTTCGAAATAATTCTTCAAAATCTTTTCCGTTTGTTGATCTTTCAATTGTAAAATAATCATTGTTCTTTTCAGAAGCTGTTGCCCATGATATTTCAACATCATTATTTATTAATTTAGGATTAAAGTACATCAATTCGATAGGTAAAGTTGTTACTGGTAAATTAAAAAATGATTTAAAATATAATGATGCTTGTCGTACTTGTGTACCTCCTGTTGTTATTGAACCAGTACGATAACTAAAGTTATTTACATTTTTATAGTTCACCATAAACATTGCCTCAGTATGATTGGTATCAATATTTGCCACTGTTGCAAAGGAACCTGAAGTTGCTGTAAAATCATTTCCAGATTGGGTAATTACTAAGTTAGAACCGGTAGATTTTGAAATACTATATGGTTTGTATGCAGTAACAAATTCCTTTAATGATGATCCATCCCCGTCAACATCAATTGCTGCAAAAATAATGTTAGGTACAATGGTATCTGTTGATGTTCCACCAACTTTGAACGTTACCTTCCATCCTACTGATGAAGTGGTATTCGCTGCTACATTAATAAATGGTTGCCATGCATCATCGTATCCATTTGAGCCTGTAAAATTATCCACATCGGAAATGGAAGCTCCTCCAGTAAAATCCAATACTTCAATCAATGCATCTAAACCCATTCCAACATCCGTTACTAAATAAACAGCGCCCACTTGTAAATCAACACCAGAAATTAAGGTATGATTATCAAAACTTAAAATTGGTGGCCCTTCACCGAAACCAATTCCTAGATCGCCAAAGGAACTTAATCCACCTTTATTTGCTGTTAAAGTACCGGAGTTATATTTAAATGCTGCATCACTTCCACTTTGTTGCCATGATGAAGTTGAATTTGCTCTTACTAAAAGTGGATAAAAATAGATTGACGCAATTAAATTCGTATAACCTTTCATCGCAGCTTTAATATTATAGTTACCGCCTGTAAGCGCACTGTTAGGTAATAAAGTCCAGTAACCATAATTAAGCATGCTATCAATATGTGCTTCACTTGCAACAATTCCCGTTAAAGGGTAAGATGGATTTATAGGATTAGCATTTGTAAATGACCCTAATAAATTACTAAATCCGGAAACACTATTTAAGGTAACAGTTAACAATTCATAATAACTAGAAGTACCTACTGGATAAGTATACGTTCCGGATGAACTTACAGTACGACGAAGGTTACCAATCACATAATTTGACGCTGATTGTCCAGTAATACAACTTGTTGAATTATTCGTAGTCCTCAATTCATTTGTACCAGTGGTAATTTTTCCACTTGTAAATGTGATTCCATTACTTGCAGTAACAGTATTTGTTAGTGTTAAACCAGCGCTATTATTTAAGATAAGATTGTTTATAGTTGAGGGTAACCCATTTCCAGTTACTTGTGCAGAAGTTCCATTGTATGTATAATCTGCGGAAGCATTTAATGATCTGGTTCCAGTTGATTGAATATTTCCTGTTGCGCCAGAACTTGTGATACCTGCTGTTGAGCCAATCTCTAAAAAACCGTTAGATGCCAAAGTGAAATTTCTTCCACCAACAACATTAGTTCCCAACGATAAAGTAGAACCTGTGTTAACTGTAAAATCAATATTCCCTGTAACATTTCCTCCTGATATAAATGTTTGTGTACTTGAACCATTAAACTGAATTCCTGTTGTCGTACTGGTATTACCACCTACGGTTATTGTACCTAAAGTGTGCGACCAATTACCAGCAACTTTTATTGTTCCAGTAGCGCTACTTCCATTCACAACCGAAAAAGTTCCTCCTGATTGTGTGTAATTTCCAGCTATTGTTAAAGTATTTGATGCACTACTTGATGTAGACAATGCAAAATTCCCACCTGTTTGGATATAATCAGTTCCAACGTTTAAGTTTGCATTTCCACTTGCTAATTGCAGTTGCTTTGTTCCTGTTGATACTATAGTAAATACTTGGCCAATAGTTGTAATTCCACCATTTAAATTGATATCATTTGCTTGCGACGGACAATTCCATGTGAAGTTGGAAAATGATTGTAACCCAGATGGCACTACAGCATTACTTGTATAACCGATAATTTCGCATATAGAACCTGCGTCCCATGTTGCCGAAGGAATAGTTCCTGCAGTTGTTGTATAATTATGCTGATACTTTCCACCAGTTTGAAAAACTATAGTTACGCCTCCTGATGTTGATACCGTTCCTGCACTTTTAAAAATACCACTAACATCAAGATCAGTTCCTGTACCGTTAGCAATACTAAGTGTAATTCCAGAATTAACGGCAAGTGTTCCACCCGAATTTACTATTACCTGATCAACAGTTGCATTTGCTGATACAGTAACAATGTTTCCCGTCATGATATAAATATTTAAATTAGCACTTGTAGGAGCTATGGTGGCAGCACTCCATGACGATCCATTATATTTCTCCCATGTAGTTGTTGACGCCCAAGTGCCTGAAGCTTTTGAACGATAATCACCATTTACATAAGCAAATGCTTTATCACTATTTGCAAAATTCATAAAAACAACGAATCCGCCTGCAACAAGTAAAGCTAAACAAAGCCCAACTTTTGTGATTTGTTTAAGTGATAAACGTTGACTCGTACTTGAAGATATTCTAAAACGATTACTTCGATTGGATGGATTAGATTTCATAATAATGCAAATAATTAATTGTCCCATTTATACTCGATTCGAATACTATTGGTTCTAAAGAAAAATCAACTATTTAAAGGATTTGTAAAATATTATTTTTTGCATCTGTAAGGTTTACTTACAATTTGCTCAAAATGACGTCGTTTTTATGTTGAATCATTCGCAAATTTTTGTATTAAAGGATATTAATTCTCATTCGAATGGATTGTTTCACAAGTAAAAAAACGATATTTCTAAAATGATTTGTTTAAGATGGGTCCATTTGGAGTTTTGTAATATTTACAGAAAAAATGTCCGCTTTTTTTGATTTTAAAAATTGATTAAAAAAAAAGATAGAATCAGTTAAATAATGTCAGAATTGGAAAGCTATTTTTTGGAATAGATGCCATTATAAAAGCAAAATTTCAATTTTCAACTCTTTAACTAGCTAAAATTTAGCTTCTTAATTATAAGTGTATTCATTTAACGAATTCTTTAAGGAACTGAAATAAAATTATATCTTTGCAGCCGCTTCACAAATTTCGGGGTGTAGCGTAGCCCGGTATCGCGCCACGTTTGGGACGTGGAGGTCGTCAGTTCGAATCTGGCCACCCCGACAACAAGTTTAAAAACAATTGAGATTAATACTTTTCATTTTCCAATTATAATCTCTTCAATTATTAACCTCCATTTTTTTGCGAGGAATTCTCTTTTAGATTCCGTAGCTCAGCTGGATAGAGCATCTGCCTTCTAAGCAGACGGTCAGGCGTTCGAATCGCCTCGGGATCACTTGTTGAATCAACAAAAAAATTTAGGATAGAGCATCC
>JBBRAW010000181.1:0-3880 GCA_038206385.1 Bacteroidia bacterium
CTTGCAAATCCTGGTGTTTGCGTAGTTGCAGTAGATGCAAAGGCAACTGAACCACGGTCAAAAGTCACTCTCAACCCACTTGCCACAGTAGTTGAAGGAATTGGGTAAAGACGTATTTTTTGCCCAATTGGTCGATAATAAATAGGTACCCCTGGCGTTGTAAAAAATGAACCCTCTGAAATCATTTTACTAGTTAATTGCTCTTCAGTAATAGGAATAAGTCTTTGAAATACAGTAGTAGTTGTGTTTGGTAAAATTTCTATTCCTCGTATTGTTAAACTTCCGGTAGGTATTGCATAGTCCTGAGTTGAAGCCGTCAAAGCTTGCGTTGCTATTGGCGTTCCAGTTTGGTTTGAGTCATCGTAAAGCCATCCACCATAAGCATCAAATATCCATGACCAGATTTGCCTTGCCCATTTGTTGGCTGCTCTGGCTTTTGACTGTAAAGGATAAGCTAATATGTTTGAATTCAATAAATCATCGGTAAGTGCTACTAAATCTTGACCGTCACTATTTCCGTTAAATTGCATAATTTAATTATGCTTAACAAAATTTTCAAATGCAAACTATTAAAATGTTGTTAAGAATTTTTCTAATCCATCTAAAGATTCTTCAACTCCTCGCTTAGCAACCTTTGTTTTGTCTGCTTCTACTCTCCAAGATGCAGCAACTTTTTCGTCAGTTGCTAGACTTGCTAGGTACTCGTAATATTCTATTTTAACTTGATTATCTATTACGCTTTTTTTAGCATTTTCAATCATTTTGAGTAAAGTTTCTTTTTTTACAATTTTCTCTTCTATTTCTGGGTAGGTATTCATGTATTTATTTATTTAATTTATTATTTTCTTTTTTTGCTTTCTTAAACAAGTGTTTGAAAGCATATTTTGGTAAATTTCCTTTCTCTATCGCTTCTCTTATTCTATTATTTGTAAATTCATCTATTTTTGCTGTGATTTCTTCATCTACTTCTTCGTCTTCAATGTCCATTTGGCCCGATTGAATTATGTTTTTATAATAAGTCTTTTTTTCTTCGGGAAATTCTGGATCATCGATTCCTTTTTGCATCAATTCTTTCATAAATTCGTACCGTTTAACTGTCTTCATTATGTTCTGCGTATATTCTTTAGGTATTTCACTTTGTATTTGTTGGAGTATTTTTGTATATTTTTTTTTCATTTTATCTTAAGTTATCTAAAACTACATTTGTTGGCAATGGATCACTATCACCAGAAAATCCGGATGTAACATTGTTAAAATTTCTAGGTTTTTTTGTTGGGTCAGGTTTTAATTTAGCAAAAGCTTCCTCATATAATTCATTTTCTATCTTTTGAACTTTGATTTGAAGATTCTCTATCTCACTAGAAATAAATTGCGACCGGTCTCGGATTTTACTTTCTAGGCCACCCTTTAGAATATCTAGCTCTAATGTTTTCTTTTGTGCCAGTTGTACATCATCATTTAGTTTAGCTAATTCAACTTCTTGCTCTGCTAATTTAATTTGGGGTAAACCAGCTAAAACTTTTTCTATTGCTCTAGTTTTTAAATCTTTAACTTCTTCCTTTAAGGGTGTGTCATCACAAGCGCCTAGATATACAAGATCCTGTCTTTGCCAGTGTCCTCGGTTATTTAGTTCATTATGCGCGCCGACTTCATTTAGAGTTTGAATATCGCCTTTTGAACCTTTAAATATGTATATAATCATTTTATTTTGTTTAGACCTGTGGCACCGGTACAATGAGCTTATACCGGCACCACAAGTGCTCATTAACTTGTAGTATAGTTTTATAGAACACTAAGCAACTGTTGTTGCATCTGTAAGGATAACAACCCCTGCGTCCACACGTAATGCTGCTACACCATATCTCATATCTACTGCACCGATTGTAGATAATAGGCGTCTCTCTTCCCAGATTTGAATTCTAACTTTTGAGTTATTATCATCAGGGTCTTGAATTGCAAATCCGAATGCTGCACTGTGCACTAACATATTTTTGTATGTAGTTGCAAGGATTACACGAGAACTCATATAAACTGCACGTCCATAAAGTACTCCCATCATTTTACTTGCATTATTTCCTGAATTTCCAAGTGTTCCTCCTGCTACCAGGTTAAAATTTGACGAATAATTAGGATTGAATTTTGCTAGTCCTGATAGTTGGTTCCAGAATACTACTGGGTGGAAAAAGAATGCTGTCATGTCTGCCTCGAAGTTTCCAGTATCCATAATCGCAATTGCTTGACGGATACGAAGGTCATCACAAGGAGTTAATCCACCTACTGATGTTGTAGTAAGTGAAGTATAAAGACCGAATAGCGCGTCTTCTAGGGCTTGCAATAGAACTCTTTTTGCTTCCTTTGCATACTTTTCGTTAAGTTTGTATTTTGTTGCAAGTTGAGCAAGGTCTGCATCTCCAATCAACCACGATACATAAATATGTGTGTTGATTGTAAGAGTAACATCGACTTGCGCAGGGTTTTGAACCGATGCAACAACGTCTGTACCTTGAGTGGCTTGAGTAGTAGCTGTGAACACGTTCGTAAATATGTTAGGAACGTGTACAATTCTACCTCCTTCAGTCATGTATGGAGAAAGATCAGTTACGAAATTCTGCAATACAAACTCTGGAAATTTAGCTTCGTTTATAATGTCTGCCCAAATTTGCGGTATTGTAGCCGTCAAATTAGCGTTAGTAAATGATGCCATGTTGTGGGTTATGCCCAACAAGTTTTAATTGCCTATGAATTTTGAAAAGTTTGCTTCTCTTTCCTCAAGTGTCATTTCTTTAAATGTCTTACCACCAACAGTACTTGACCTACCTGCTCCCGGAGTAGCTTGTTCAACTTTCTCTTTTCGCGCGATAGCTTTCAAACCTTCTGCTATAAACGGATCTTTTAAGGTTTCCGCTGTTGCATTAGGGTTTATTTCAAACACTTTTTTGGCTTGGGATTTAGTCAAGTTATTATCTTCTGCAAAAGTATCTATCTTTCGCATTAGTTTTATTTCTTCAATATCACGGGAAATACTTGTCGGGTCTGATTTATTTGTTTTTATAATGGTTTTATCTTTCTTGTTTAGTAAACGCTGTAGCATTGCTGCACGATTTTCGGCTTGCTTTGCTTTTGTTTCCCAATCAGTAGATTTTGAATCATCATCAGCGGGCGTGTCTTCAGCTTCCGCTTCGGCGACTCGCGCTTCTAATTCTTCGTTTGTAAGGTTTTCGAGATCCTTCAACTGGTTTTCTTCATTTTGCATGAGTATATTTGCTAGTTACGCTACTAGCGGAGGTATTTTTGATAAAACCTTTTTTTCAAGGAAGGATAACCTGTTATGTTTAATAATGCTTAACTATTTTTTTGTTTGCAAGTTTAACCTAGTACTTGATAACCATTTTCCCCAGCAAATGCATAAGCATCTTTAATGTTATCGAATTCTTTTACAATTTTTCCACCCTGATCAAGTACCATAACTCGCAAAGGAACTTCTTTCGTGTCTACATTTTCTGTAACAACTTCATTTTTAATAATAGCCTCTTTAATTTTCTTTAAATTTAACATATTATTTATTATGCGTAATAACCGGGCCCGTTTTTAATTTGTAAGTCGGCTGTGGCATTTAAGCCGTTTAAGTTTGGTATCATATATTTTTATTCGTATTCTTCTTTAATTTTAGAATTTTCTTTTGATTGGTTTCTTAATAATCTTTGAACAAGTTCCACCTCTAAGATTTCACAAGCTTTTTGTCTTGCTTTAACCTCTTCAGAGGAAGTGTCTTTTAATTGTCGGACGTCTGCATAATAATTTATTACGTCTTTATAAAATGAAATAAATAAAGTTGCGTCACTGCTTTTTGCGAGTCTATTTATAGCCTCTAACTGTTGTG
>JBBRAW010000182.1:0-3876 GCA_038206385.1 Bacteroidia bacterium
TACCGTCAGCATATTTAAACCCTCCAGCAGAACCACTTCTTTTAATTCTAAACCTATAAACCGCACTATTACTAGACTTTTTTCTAACTTCTTGCATCTTAGTTGGTGTGCTTGTTTGAGAACTGGAACTTGACGAAGAACCACTAAACAAACCGGAAAAGAATTGTTTTACTTTGTAAAGTCCGTATAGAAGGAATCCGATGCCAATTAAGTAGCTAATCCAAGAATTTTTTTTGTCAGAACTTACGGAAATCGAATTTTGAGTGACAGATAAAAATTTTGTTGAAACAAAACCTTTTTGTCCACTTTTAAATTCAATTTCGCTCCATTTTCCTTGTGTTGAAAGAACGGTTACTTTTTGTCCCTGTAGAATTTTGCCGACAACTTCGTATTTAGCTCCTGCGCCTGCACGAATATTTAATTCTTTTGTGTCCACATATTTTGTTTCTTGCCCGAATGTCAGAAAAGTAATAAGTAAAAGTCCGAATGTTAGTATTGGTTTCTTCATTTGTTGTACGTTCCGTTTATTGGCATATAACGGAATGGGTATTTATGCAGTGGTGGCATTTCCTGTTCCGTCAGTTTTGGTTAATGATATAAAGCCGATTTTAAAACTAAAGCTGGTAACATGCACGTCAGCCACCATTGAAGGAATACCATGTTAGCGGCAGGCGGTCATGTCCATAGGATCTTCCCGTCTGGCGTTACAGATTTAGCCACTGAAACATTCTTAATGCGAGCCAAAGTGATTTTCTCCGGATGATCAAGCTGATAGTCTTTGTCATAATAGGGTTCCTCTACTTCAAATTCGAGGACGCTGCGCAGTCTTAATCTAGAATCGACAACGTTCGGAAGAAATGCAAAGTTGTCAGTAACGTACCCATTACCGACACTCGGATACAGTATGCCAACGATCCCAAACTCATCGTCTTCATTACGATCCTTCAATAATGACTCAGAAAAATATGCAGATATCAAGTAATCATGATGGTCCTTAACCTGCTTTGTATACTCATAGCCTAACATGGATTGAAATCGCTGAATATATTCCATGAAAAGTTCATGATTGTAAGCTCGCATATCTTCAAAGTATTTCTGAGCGTGCTTCACCCCTTCGTTAATAGGTGCTGCGGCATCACTATGCGTAATGGCATTAACTATAAAACGCCCCTCGTCGGTGGGCTCCCACACGCCAACTGTAACAAGCTTGTTTGGAGAAGGACGTATCTCCTTCAGAGTTGTATCAATGTTTTCACTACAATAGAAAAGATTTGTCTCTGGCGTATTAGCTCGATTATACTTGCCGATCTTTTGGACAATATCTTGAGGTGGATATTTAATATACGAGATGTCCTCTATCCTTTGATTGCTCCCCAAAACGCTCTCGTTGACGACAGTTCTATAAACTGTTTTTATTGTCACATTATTAGTCGCTAAGACATTAAAATTGAAGGCATACTGAATGTAGTTGATGAAGTTCTGGCGGTCGGCATCATTTACGAACTGGTAATCAAATGCCCTAAGCTTTGCCTCTAACTCAGAATAGAAAGTTTCAGTATCTCTTAACTGCCTTTCCTCTGCTTGTGTAATCGGCTGCTTATGTAAGAGTCGAAATGAGACATCTTGCTCACAGGTGAGATTTTGTCCATTGACCCATCTCTTAAATTCTGGGATTTTGGGAAAATCTCTATATGTCTCTTGCCAATCCGGCTTTTTCATTTCTTCGAATTTAGGAATGTAGCTTGCCGCTAACTCAAATATATGCGCAGGTTTTGATATTACCTATAGTTTATCTATTTGTGTTAATCACTGATATCTAAATATTTACAAAACAACCGCTACAATTTATTTCCTGAAAACCTGCGGCAATACAGTTTTCACCCACCGTTAAAATAGCCTTAATAACCTTTTTTACTCCACTAGTTAATTATTTATCTCTTGTAGATTTTGGGGTATAGTTGATACAGCATTTGACTTGCCTAAACTAATGGTCTCTTGATAAAAATAAATATTAAGACCATTAATTATAAGGCTAGCTCGAGGGTAAGACAGAGAGTTTAATTATTTAATATATTGATTCAATAAACTATTAACTAGTGGCACTTTTAACTTCTTTAGGTCAATTATACTAACTATTTCGAAAGTTTGATCACCAAAGTAACTGCCATTATTATCTTCACTACAAGGATAGCACTTAACTAAATATTTGATACGATAAGTTCCTTTTTGATTAACTGACTTGTAAATTAATCCCCAACTTGAATTTTTTCCTATTGGTATATAATAGCGCCCTTCTTCCTTTGTTATATTACCCTCACCGTCAGAGATAAATTTATCCTGTTTCACAAAATAAAAGTTTTGAATAGTAATGGTCGATTTGGTATTTACAGGTACTTCTTTATATCGAGGGATTGTAAATCGAACTTTATAAAGAAAGTTAAAATCAATTAGTTTAGTTATGTTTTCAACATAGGACCTACCGCTTTGATGTGGTTTTACATTTTCTGTATCAACTTTAATAGTTTTTCCCGTTGAATCAATATTTAATTGTAATTCTCCCCAAACACTAAAAACTTTATTTCTATCATTTAATTTAGTAGAGTTGAGTAGGTTATTAATATTTTTAACTATTTGGCTATTTATTTCATCCGGATTCAATGCTTGTATTTTAGTATCAATTTCTTCTTCATTAAATAATCTCGTTTTGTAAGTTTGCGCTAAAGAATTTTCAGTCTTTTGTTCTTGCTCTAACAATGCTTGCTCTTCTATTTTATCGTCCTCTGATTCTTTTTTTTCTTTGATTTTCTTCATTTCTTCTTTTTTAGCATATTCCTGTTTCTTTTTTTCTTCAATCATTTTTTCTTTTTTCTGCACTTCACTTCGTTTTGCAATTTCTTTTTGCACATTAGGATCTTGTGCATATTTAGCCGTGAAGTAGTCAGCAACTTCATTCCCAAGAGAAAACTTACCACACATTGCTCCTAAAATCATTCGCAAATTTTCTCTGTTTTGATTTCCCACATATATGGTTCGAATCATTTTATTTTGAAATGCTGTTTCATTGATTAAATTTTCTAAAAGTGCCATTGCCCCTGTATAACTTTTACTTTCCTCTTCTGCCATTGAATGAAGCCATGATCGCATACCAGCTGATAATTCTTTATACTGATAGCGAAAAGCAACTTCTTTCCAGAATTGCTTGATAGGGGGTTGGCTTTGACAAAATACTTGGTTAATGAAAACCACACAAAAACAACAAAAAACAAAAAACTTTTTCATAAATTCTTAGTTATTACTTAGCGCTAAGATAAGCGGAAAATCGGTATTTCACCTGCTTACAAATGACTAAGAATAAAAAATCAGAAATAGAGCTGTACGTGATTAATAAAATTAAGGAAATTCGCATTGCTAAAGGGTTTTCGCAAGAAGCTATTGCTTCAATTTTAGATACTTCTAGGGGATTTATTGGGCAGGTTGAAAGTCCCAATCATGCAGCAAAATACAATCTCAACCACCTAAACCTACTCGCTGATGAATTAGGCGTTTCTCCTCAAATATTCTTGCCTATTTACCCTATTAAAAATGCTACTAATAAAAAGGATTTTATTAAAAGCTGAAGTGGTTACTTGAATCTCACCCATTTCCAAGCAACAAATATTAGTTTTTTATTTAACTATTTTATCTTATGAGATTTTACTAGTGTTTGCCCCCACAATTCTTAAGAGGATCTGTAAAATTCCAATTTTAAGAGTAAGAAAAATTATTTACGCAATTCGTAAGTCGCTATCTTTAAAATTAATATTTTGTTATATAATGTTGATTGTATTGCTATTATGAAGCAATCATATTCATAACATATTCTATTACTTACAAAGA
>JBBRAW010000183.1:0-3619 GCA_038206385.1 Bacteroidia bacterium
ATAGCAGTAGCACAAATTGCCGCCGAAGAAATTGGTTTAGGTGCAATTGCTATCGTATGCGCACTCTTACACGATGTAGTGGAAGATACCCATTACACACTCGAAGACATTGAGAAATTATTTAATAAGAAAGTTGCCGGAATTGTTGATGGATTAACTAAAATCTCTGGCGTTTTTGATCATACCAGCTCATTACAAGCTGAGAATTTTCGTAAGATGTTACTTACGCTGAGTGATGATGTGCGTGTGATACTTATCAAGTTAGCTGATCGTTTGCACAACATGCGTACACTTGGTTCCATGCCTCGCGATAAGCAGTTGAAGATCGCCTCCGAAACAGCATATTTATATGCCCCTTTAGCTCATCGTCTAGGTTTGTATGCTATCAAGACAGAGCTCGATGACTTGTCGTTAAAATATACAGAGCCAGACGTTTTTAAAACAATTGCACTTAAGCTTCAGCAAAGTAAACGTGATCGTGATAAATTCATTCAAGAATTCAGCAGACCAATTTGTGAAGAGTTAGATAAAGAAGGTTTTAACTACGAGATAAAAGGTCGCCCTAAGTCGATAAATTCCATTTGGAATAAGATGAAAAAGCAAGGCGTAACTTTTGAAGAGATTTATGATTTATTTGCAATCCGAATTATTATTGAATCAGAACCCGATAAGGAAAAGGCTGATAGCTGGAAAGCATATTCAGTAGTCACAGATTATTATACGCCCAACCCAGATAGACTGCGTGATTGGATAAGTACGCCTAAGGCGAATGGATATGAATCACTGCACACTACGGTGATGAGTAAAGAAGGCAAGTGGGTGGAAGTTCAGATCCGCACAAAGCGTATGAATGAGATCGCTGAGAAAGGATATGCGGCACACTGGAAATATAAAGAATCAAATCCTGAAAGTGCTCTCGATGATTGGATAACACGAATTCGTGAGATGCTTGAAAATCCAGATTCTAATGCACTTGATTTTATTGATGATTTTAAATTAAATTTATTTGCGGATGAGATTTTTGTCTTTACTCCTAAAGGTGAAATTAAAACTTTACCTGTTGGAAGTACTGCATTGGATTTTGCTTTTGAAATTCATACCGATATCGGAACGCGATGTATTGGTGCAAAAATTAATCATCGGTTAGTAACGATTTCTTCTGTACTAAATTCTGGTGATCAAATTGAAATTCTTACTTCATCGAAACAACGTCCGAAAGATGATTGGTTGGGTTATGTGGTCACTGCTAAGGCGAAGTCAAAAATCAAGAATGCGTTAAAAGAAGAGAAACGTAAACTTGCCGATGATGGTAGAGGTATCTACGAGAGAAAATTACGTAGCTTAAAAATAGATGAGAATTCATTTAACATGAACGACCTTTTGTTGTTCTATAAGATATCGAATCAGTTAGATTTCTATCATCGCGTTGCGCT
The DNA here is from genome assembly GCA_038206385.1 of Bacteroidia bacterium. Taxonomy (GTDB): domain Bacteria; phylum Bacteroidota; class Bacteroidia; order AKYH767-A; family OLB10; genus JANXSD01. Next base: position 1,434 of record JBBRAW010000183.1, read on the forward strand.
CGAAGTTATCGATCTTAAAAATTTACGTGATTTCTTTGAGCAAAAAGATACTGGAAAATTAAAATTACCTGTTAAATCGGATCAGCAAACCTTTGAAGAACTTGTAAAAAACATTCGTGGTAAAAGCGATATGTTGGTGATAGGTGAGGGGATTGATAAGATCGATTATAAACTTTCTCCTTGTTGTAATCCAATTCCAGGTGACGATGTTTTTGGTTTCATTACTATCAATGATGGAATCAAAATTCATCGAACAAATTGTCCGAATGCAATTCAGTTAATGTCGAATTATGCGTATCGTATTGTGAAAGCACGCTGGTTTGGTGATCAGCAAATTGCATTTTTAGCAGGTATTAAAATGACGGGAATGGATGATGTTGGTGTAGTAAATAATATCACAAAAATTATTTCCTCCGAATTAAAAGTGAATATTCGTTCACTAAATATTGAAAGTAAAGACGGCTTATTTGAAGGGATGATCATGCTCTTCGTTCACGATACAGAACATCTTACCACTTTAATTAAGCGACTTAATAAACTGCCGGGAATCATTAACGTTTCTCGCATCGATGCCAATACATGAGCCATCCACTACAAACAAAGCAGATTCAAGAGGATCTTAAAGATAAAGTTCAACAGATTTTTACCGATTTTCTGGAACAACAAGGATTGCGAAAAACGCCTGAACGCTTCGCCATTTTACGAGAAATATATTCCATCAACGAGCATTTCGATGTAGAATCTCTTTATAGTCACATGATTAATAAAAAATATCAAGTGAGTAGAGCCACATTATACAATACGATTGAACATTTATTAGCATGTAACTTGGTGACAAAGCATCAATTTGGAAAAAATATAGCTCAATTTGAAAAATCATATTCTTTTAAGCAGCACGATCATCTCATTTGCCAGGATTGTGAACGCGTTTTGGAATTTTGTGACCCACGAATTCAGCAAATTCAAACCATGATGGGACAATTATTAGAGTTTGAAGTGACACATCACAGCTTAAACCTTTACGGAAAATGCAATAAGTTATCGTCATCTGGCGAATGTGAACATTTCAAGACAAAAAAACCGATAACTTTGGCGAAGAGTTAAAAAAAAATATGGAATTCGGATACAATATCACTGACAAAAGCAAGTACACTCTTGTTAGTCTAAAGGGGAATTTGATTGAGAAAAATCAAGCCAATGAGTTAATGGATGACATTAGCACGATGACGGAAAAAGATGGAAGTAATTTCGTGATTGATTTAGCTGACTTCAAATACATGAACAGTACTGGACTAAATGTATTGCTAGGCATACTTTCGAAAGCTCGTAAATCTGGAGGTGAAGCAGTAATTTGTGCGGTACCTGAAAAAATTAAAACCCTTTTGGTAATCACTAAACTGGTGAATGTTTTTTCGGTTGTCGACAATGAAGAATTAGCTGCTGCTGCATTTCAGAATTAATAATCATAATGAACATTTCTAATTTGCATTTATGCTTTGGGAATGTTCGTTTAATAAGTTTTAATAATTTCAGAAATAACCACTATTTCTGAAATTTGTATTTCGTATAAATTCAATTTGTTCAATCGTTCACGACGAGAATTAATTTCAATAGCTTTACAATGAAAGTAGATGTATTATTAGGTTTGCAATGGGGTGATGAGGGAAAAGGAAAAGTAGTAGACGTACTTACTCCTCGTTATGATGTGATTGCTCGTTTTCAAGGTGGCCCGAATGCTGGTCATACTCTAGAATTTGAAGGTATCAAGCATGTTTTGCATACGATCCCATCTGGCATATTTCATCCTGGAAAAATTAATGTGATAGGTAACGGAGTTGTTATTGATCCTGTAGTTTTCAAAAAAGAAATTGATGCATTAGTTGAACGTGGAGTTGATGTAAAAGCAAATCTTTTTATTTCGCGTAAAGCGCATTTGATTTTACCAACACATCGTTTATTGGATGCCGCTTCTGAAGCTTCAAAAGGAAAGGAGAAAATCGGATCTACATTAAAAGGTATTGGTCCTTCCTACAAGGATAAAACCGGTCGTAATGGTTTACGTGTTGGTGATGCCGAACATCCTGATTTTATTTCACGCTACAATGTTTTAGTTCAGAAGCATAAAGATTTATTAGCACATTATAAGTTCGAATATAATTTAGCAGATCTTGAGCCTGCATTTATGG
>JBBRAW010000184.1:0-3411 GCA_038206385.1 Bacteroidia bacterium
GATAACATCGTACCATCGATTGATCATTAAATAAAATAAAGTCATAAAATTTTAAATTGATTAATGCCTCTGAAATATCCTTTGCTAGTCTTTGATTATTTAATCTATTTAAAGATGAAAAAATACTTTTATTAGTAATCCAATTAATTGACTCTGCTAAAGAAGAAGGATACAAATTCCATAAATTAGGAAATACTTCAGTCAATGAATCGCTCTTTCTTTTTATAATATTTATTCTTTTTACAACTGAAGGATCGTCATTTTTTTTAATATAAGTTATTCGATCCAAAGGTGGATTTACATACAATACACGATTATGCTTTGAAAGCTCAATAGCAATATTCTTACAATTACTCCCAATAGCAATATCCCATGGCTGCAATCCTACTATAATTATGTCCCTTCCTTGTATCATCAGTTAAAATATGACTATTTATACTCAAGTACAAAAATCCAGTTTCAGAAATTTTAGATTTTGTAAGATAACTTATCATATTGTATTAAGAACGAAGAACTATCAAAACAAAATTGAAGTATAATACCACAATAAATTTAAGGTAATGTCACCACTAGAAAAGATAAAATCTAATACTGTATTAAAGCGAATCGTGTTACGCTTACTTATGCCAACAAATCAAGCAAGACCTCGTTGGTGGGTATCCCATTTCATAAATCCATTTTTTCACAAAAAAGGTAAAGGGAGTCTTATACGACGCAATACAAGAATAGATGTATTACCATTTAATTCATTTTCTCTTGGCAAGAATTCAACGATTGAAGATTATACTGTTGTTAATAATGGTATGGGAGAAGTTAGAATTGGAGACGGTGTAAGAGTTGGATTGTCAAATGTGATTATCGGACCAGTTACAATTGGCAATAACATCATCTTAGCGCAACATGTTGTCATCTCAGGACTAAATCATGGTTATGAAAATATACAAACACCTATACGACTTCAACAATGCACAACTGGAGAAGTAATTATAGAAGATGATTGTTGGATTGGAGCAAATGCAGTGATCACAGCAGGAATAAAAATAGGCAAACATTCAATTGTAGCAGCGGGTAGTGTTGTTACTAAGGATGTTCCTCCTTACAGTATTGCCGCTGGAAATCCTGCTAAAATCATTAAACAATACAATTTTATTTCTCAAAAATGGGAGCGAGTAAATAATTTAGAAACAATCAAAAATATAGCTGCATGAGTTTAATTGAAATAGCATTTTGGACAGGTTTCGCAATCATATTTTATGCTTATGCAGGATATGGATTATTATTGTTTATGATGATAAAAATTAAAAGACTTTTTTACAATGAACCTATCATAAAAAATTTACAGTTTCAGCCTACTGTCACGTTTATAGTGCCTTGCTTTAATGAGGCATCTATTATTCCAGCTAAAATAGCGAATACTCAACTTCTAAATTATCCCAAAGAGAAATTACAAATAATTTTTATTACAGATGGTTCAAATGATGGTTCTGAAAATATTACTTCAGAATATAAAAATGTAACAACACTTCATCAACAACAACGCAAAGGTAAATCAGCGGCAGAAAACCGTTCTGTGAAATTTGCAGAAGGAGAAATAATCGTTTTCTCAGATGCAAATACTTATTTACCAACGAACGCTTTACAAAGCCTTGTTCAACATTATATAAATCCAATGGTAGGTGCAGTAAGTGGGGAGAAAAAAATTAATCAAGACATTAGTGAAAATGCAGCAGGCGCTGGAGAGGGCATCTATTGGAAATATGAATCATTACTTAAAAAATGGGATTCGGAATTATTAACAGTAGTAGGTGCAGCAGGAGAATTGATATCATTTCGAAAACATTTATTTGAAGATCTTGAAGAAGATACAATATTAGATGATTTTATTTTATCGTTAAGGATTGCCTCTAAAGGCTACAGAGTAGTGTACGAACCAAAAGCGTTAGCAATAGAAAATTCATCGTCAAATACCAAAGAAGAATTAAAAAGAAAAATAAGAATTTGCGCTGGAGGTTGGCAAGCCATGACACGATTAACAAACTTATTAAATGTATTCAAACATCCTACCCTAACATTTCAATATATTTCACACAGAGTATTAAGGTGGTCATTGGCACCACTTGCATTAATCGTAATGTTACCTCTGAATATAGTATTAACAAAAGAAAATCCAATTTATCTTACAATTCTCCAGATACATTTGCTATTTTATTTAGCAGGATTCGTTGGTTGGATTTTTGAAAATCGATCAATAAGAATTAAGCCACTATTTGTTCCCTATTATTTTATTATGATGAATTACGCAGTAGTAATTGGTTTTATACGATTTGTAAAAGGGAAACAATCGTCTGCGTGGGAACGATCAGAAAGAAAAATAATTATCAAGCAAGAACAAAGAAAAGCTGCCTAATGTAAGGTTTACTTTTAATTCATGCCATTAAATTATTTGCCATCATATATTTATCTTATACAAAAATAAAAATGACAATCATTAAAGCAAAAAAGAAAATTAACTCCATTCTTGCTTTTTCACTACTTTTATTATTAAGTGCATGCGTAAAAGAAATTGACAATTACGTTACTCCAACTAATGTTGCACCTGTAAACGACATTAAAGAACTTATTGTACCCTCCTCCTTTAACTATGAAATGGACAAAAAAGTAACTGTAAGTATAAAAATTATTGGCAATGATAATTCACCCTTAAAAGGTATTAAATTGCGATTAATGGATAACTCCCCAGAAAAGAATGGACAAATATTTTATTCAGGAATTACAGATCAGAACGGAGATTTGATTGCCACCATAAAAATACCTTTTGAATTAACAAAAGTAGTTGTTAACAGCAATTATATTGGAGTAGTAAACAATGCCATAATAGATGTAACAAATAAATATGGTAGTATTATAATTGGAGGTTCAACTCCGAAAAACTATAACGTTGTTGAATCAAGGATTAATTCAAATTCGCTTAATGATAACTCATTAAGGACATCAGCTGTCCCAACCAAAAATTATTTAGGATCTTGGAATAGCAATGGAGTACCTAATTATTTAGAAAGTCAAAGAGATATTATTAGTGCAGGGTTTTTATCAAGAATTAATAATTCACTACCAGAATCTCAACCTGTACCAACTTATCATCCAAACTATATTGCATCAAATGCACAATCTACAATATCTCTTACTCAAAAGGCAGATTTATGGATGACATTTGTACATGAAGGAGCTGGATATAAAAATACAGTAGGATATTACGCATACAATAAAAACAATCCTCCATCCACATTAAGTGATGTTAGCAAAATAAATATCGTCTTCCCAAATTTTAGTTATCAAAATTCAGGTGGAGGATTAATTTCTGGTGATAAAGTTTATTTAGGTTCATTTGGTTCAGATACAATAATAGGATTT
>JBBRAW010000185.1:0-3385 GCA_038206385.1 Bacteroidia bacterium
ATTTCCGCTTTCGGGAGTATTGCTAATTTATAAATTGTAATCGGTATTCAGGATTAAAATAAATCTGTAAACTTGTAGCAGGATTTTTAACTAAAATGTGTAAACTTTTTTCAGGACGAGACAGTTCCTTAATGATAGTAAATTCACAAAAAAGTTTCCAAAAACTGTCGGTAAGGAGATCATTATTCCTTACACGCCCAAAAGTTATAAAGTAAAGAGACTTACAAAATATATTAAGGAATTCGATAAGATAAATAAGGTAATGACGCTTGCTCCGTTTTACTATGTATTTGAGAATGGCGTTGAAACAGATTATTTTAAAGCCGATGAACAGCAACAAAAATTGACAGCGGTTATTAAACAATGTGCTAATGATAAGGAATTGGGGATCGAATTACTGGATCCAGGTGCTATTGAAGCTAACGAGGTTAACAAGCTAAATGATTTTTCGGTCATGAACGATTGGCTATATGAACGCATGGATGGAAGAGATAATGAAAAATCTAGGGTACCGGTATTTTGTGTTGATGGGGTTAATGACGTAATCAATCGCTATGGAACCCACCTCTTAAAAACTGGTTTTGTTTGTATGAAAGGAAAGTCAAAAGAATATGTTTTCTATACGGTAATATATGATTTAAAGGAGAATAGAGAAGTATATGTGAGGCAGGAACTTTTCAGTGGCGCGCCCACAGAAAATGAAATGAAAAATAAGCTTACCGCTTTGTTCAATGATTTAAAGTACGGAATAAAACAGAAATAGCTGGAATTTTTCGAAGTGGAACAAGTGCTGTCATATATTAAATTGCTAACAATTGATATTCTGCAAATTGCCTAAGTTTCATATTTCTCTCTCTGAGTGTTACGATAATAAAAGCCCAATTAACTCTTAATTACAATATAGGATTGTTCTATTATTGCTTGTGGTTATTGATAAATCTCCCTAATATTTATCAATTTTAAATTTTTTTGATCAGCTACATTGACATTTTCACTTCTTTCAATTTATTGAACATTTTTGATGCATTAAATTAAGTAACTACTTCTCTGATGACTTAAGAGTATATTACGAAACAAGAATGTTCGTACTCAACATTTTCATCCTGAGCAAAAAGAATTGCTGGAAAGAAAAGTAGCATAAACATTAAAGATCAAATTAGTTTTATAAAATTTATTTTGTAGATAGTAGTAACAAAATTGATAACAATAAAAAAATAATTAATCCCTGAAAAATGATTATTTCAGGGATTAATTTATGATAAATATTTTAATACTATTTTATTTAGAAAGATAATTTCCAAGCATTTTACCGCCCTTTGCAAATGATTCTGAAACACGCATTGTAACATCAAAGTCCAAACCAGTAATATTAGCACCTCGAACTTCTTCAAGACTTAGTTTCGAAATTACTTTTGAAGGGTTTGCTGTTTCAGTATAAATAAATTCATAGCTTACATAAGATGGTTTACTAGAAATTCCAATATTGTAACCTGGTTCGAAAAAGGTAATTTTTACTGTTAAGGTATATTTAGCAGATGGATTAGCGCGGTAAACAATTCCTTTATCCTGAAGTTCTTAATTAAGTAATTCTTCAAATTTAGGCTCATATTTAGTTTTTCTAGCATCTTTCCAACCAATTAACCATTTATCGCCTTTTCCAGGCTCTTTTGAATTGTATTCTGAAACTTTAGAACTTGTATATTCTTCCTCCGTTTTAAATTTTCCAACACTAAAACTTGAATAATCAAATTGAATATTCATCATCTTCTCATTTGCAAAAGCTGAGTTACTTCCTGAAATTACTTTGACCCCACCAGCAAATGAATTAATGTTAAGGAATAGAAAAAAAATTGCACAAACAATTACAGATAATTTAGTTTTCATATTTTAGATTTGAGTTTATTTAGTCAGCAAATTTAACAGGAATTTTAAAACATTGCCCAATACTCCTTTTTTTTAAATTTGCACACTAGAAAACAAAAATGCCAAACTCCTCTTTAGCTATTTCTCACTTTTGTAGTATTAATAACAATACAATATCTAAGGATTCTCAATTACTTTTAAACTCGAAAGCCTCTCTTTTTCAGCAGTTTTCGGATGAAGCGTATCGCTTTTGCAAGGTAAATTATCCAAAATTCCATAAAATGGATAATCTCTCAAAATTGGCCTTTCTCAGCTCTGAATTTTTACTTCAAGAGTTTCCGATATCTAAAAATTATAATCCTTATCGAATTGGTGTTATTCTTTCGAATAAAAGTGCGAGTTTGGATACAGATCATAAATACTTTAACATGGTTAAAAAGGGAGTAGCCAGTCCCGCCGTTTTCGTATATTCGCTGCCTAGTATTATGCTTGGGGAAATTTGTATTAGAAACGGAATAAAAGGCGAGAATACTTTTTTTATTTCAGATACCTATGCTATTCAAGAACAGGTAGATTATATCAACAATCTTTTCACCTCAAATGTATTCGACATTTGTATTGGTGGTTGGGTTGAATTGATAGGAGAAACATATGAATCCTTCTTATTTCTTGTCGAAAAATCAACAAATAATTCCAATCTAGCTTTTACTTCAGAAAACATAAAAAAAATATATCAAGATTCAATAAATGGATGATTTAAAAGTGCTTCTTAAAAAACAAATTGTTGAACAATTAAATCTGAAGGAAATTAAACCCGAAGATATTGGCGATGATCAACAATTGTTTGTTGAAGGTTTAGGATTAGATTCAATAGATGTTCTCGAGTTAATTGTTTTACTTCAACAAGAATATGGAATTAAATTAGCGAATGCCGAGGAAGGTCCTAAAATTTTTCAATCAATTAACACAATTGCTGCTTTTATCGAGGCGAATAGGAAATAAAATAAATGAGTAGACCCGTTTATATTACTGGCCTGGGACTTATTTCAGCGATAGGAAACAATGTTTCGGAATCTTTACTTGCCTTCGAACATCACTTGTCAGGTGTTGCCCCTATCAAATATCTTCCAACGCGTTACAGTGATAAATTTCCACTTGCTGAAGTAAAACTAAGCAATGAAGAACTAGCATTAAAAACAGGCCTCTCCCCTATTCTCAGCCGCACAATTCTGTTAAGTTTCGTTGCAGCTAAAGAAGCTCTTGAACATTTTCCAATAAAACAATTACAAGAATATAAGCTAGGTTTTATCTCAGCAAATACTGTTGGGGGTATGGATAAATCTGAAAATTTTTTTATTGATTATTTGCAAGATGATCAAAAGGGAAATCTAAGTGATATTATTAATCACGATTGTGGAAAGCCTACAGATTTCGTTGCAAAAGAACTAGGCCTAAAAGGATTTATAACAACCATCAGCACCGCTTGTTCTTCCTCAGCAAATGCAATTATGCTTGGTAGCAG
>JBBRAW010000186.1:0-3283 GCA_038206385.1 Bacteroidia bacterium
GACAAAACCCTAACTAGTTAATATCCTTTAAAGCCTCATGTAATTTTGCTTTCATTTGTTCTTGATATAAAATCACAAGCAGCGCAAGAAATAATGTTGACAAAATAAAAGTGATCATAACAACAGCTCTTTTTGGAGAATCTTTTTTTTCAGGAACAGTTGGCTTTGTAACAGTATTATGAACTTGTAATTTTTTCGAAAGATCTTGAACAATTACATCATATTTAATTTTGTACTCATTGTATGCATTTAAATTTTTATTAAATTTCTCTCTTAATGAAACATACTCACTACCTCTCTCTTGCAAGTTTATTCTTGTTTGTTCCATCTTTGTATTTGCACCACCACTTCCAAGAACTTTATAATATTCTCTTGAAAAACCACTAACCTGATTTTCGAAATCTGTTATTCCATAATCAACACGAAGCTTGGTAATCGCAGCACTTAAAGTGTCTAATTGAATTTGTTTATCATCTAACATTGATTTTGCAATCACTAATTGTTCTTCTGCTCTGCTTCGAATTAAAGAAACTGCTTTTACATCTGTAAAATGTATTAATGCATCACAAATTTGAGCAGCCGTATCGGGATTGAAATCAAAAACTTGAACATCGATAGATTCATATTCTGTTCGTTTAATAGAAATGTTTTCATCCAATTGCTTCATCATTTCAAAACGAGGATAAGCGCCACTCGTATCAATAGAATAATGCTTGTAAAGATTGAATTTAGTAATTAAGCTATCTTTAACATCTTCAGAATTTAAAAGCTGTATTAACTGTTCTGTTGGAGTTTCTTTTGAATAGGGTTGAATATTATCCGGATAAATAACCGCATAAGCCTTGAACATCGGCTTCATGAAAATAGGTAGAGAAATAATATAAGAAAATAGTGCTGATCCTATGAATACATACAGTAACTGTTTACGCCATTTCTTAATGATTTGAAGTAAACGAATACTATTCAGCTGATCAGTTGCCTGTCCGGTATTTGACATGGTAAAGGTTGATTTGTCGTTTAGAGAGGCGCAAAAATAGCCGAAAATACCTTAGTACCTAAACCGTTTTATTCAGTATCTGCTTTTACTAAGCGAATCATTTCCCTTGGTTTGATAAGGAACAGTGCTAATGAAAGTCCAACACAAGCAATTCCTCCTATTAAAATTGAAGTAATCCAATGAGTTGATGATTGATGTAAGTAGTAGAAAGTAGCTAGGCAAAGTGATAAAAATAACAGGTATCTAAGTGCTAATTTCCATTGAAAATCCAGTTTAAATACGAAATGCGCTAGAATAATTTGCAATCCAGCAGTGATATACTGGGTAATAAGACTAGAAAATGCGGCTCCTTTTGCTTGAAAACGAGGAATCAAATAGAGATTCAATCCAATATTTAATAGCATTCCTGAAGTTGCAACGATGTTGAGATATTTAAGATTTCCATTGGCTGTTAACAGCGTTCCGAAGATATAAACAGAGCTAATCGCTAAAAAGCAACTCATAATCATCTTGAAAACCAAAGCAGATTGTTCGACATGTTGATGATAAAGCAGTGTCATTATTTCATTACTATTGAAAAAACAGAGTGACATTACAATCATTGCTGGAACTGCAATTAGTGAAAATGACAATTCTACTAATTCAAAAAGGGATTGTTTTTTCTTAATCATGTGGGAAAACATTGGTAATAGCAATCCCGAAAATAAATAGGCAATCATGTTGGAAGCATCGAGCAATCGATATGCCTGAGCATACACTCCAGCCTGTTCAGCTCCGTTGGGAAGTAGTCGCTCCAACATCACAGAGTCAATACGATTATAAAAAGTCATTAGTAAAATTAAAATCGCGTAAGGGTAACTTTGTTTGAGAATCACCATAAAGAACTGAGGGTTCCAACTTAAACGATTTAATTTTGCTTTTGAAGCCACTAAAATGAATGTTATGATCGCTGAAATAACATAAGCTGATGTTTGTGCCCAAATAAACCATTCAATTTTAAATGGCGTATGCATAACATTTCCCCACAATAATACCCCACAAATAGCAATCATTATAAGACGATCTAATACAGATATTATACTATCTGTTTTGAACAATTGTAGACCAGCAATATTTGACCTAAGGTATAAAATAAACGATATAAGCGCCTGGTTTATAAGCATTACACCAAGCATCCATAACTGACTACCTTTATATCCAAGTAAAAGTGCAATGGAGATGCTCACTACAAAATAAACTATTGAAAGCATCATCCGTAAAAAAATAATTCCTGAAAGATGTTTGTTAAGAAGGTGATTGTGTTGGGCAATATTTCGATTATTGAAATTTGTGATGCCTACATCAAGAAGTATGTTGAAGAGAAATGAAAAGTTGAAAAGTGCAGCGTAAAGACCGTAAGATTCTGCCCCCACGGTATTTTGTACAGCTCTATCAATTCCTAATATCCAGAATGGTTTAATCAGGAGATTAAGAAATAGAAGGAAAGCTAGGTTGGTGATAAATTTTCGCTGCATCTCTTTTATTGACCGCAAAAATACATCAATTTTATAGTCATCAATCCAAATAATGAAATGCTGGATCAATATTATAATCGGGAAGTATTAGAAGCGGGTGTAGATGAAGCTGGAAGAGGTTGTTTGGCGGGTCCCGTTTTTGCAGCTGCGGTGATTCTTCGTCCAGGAATTGAATTGAATTGGTATGAAGTATTGAATGACTCTAAAAAATTACCCGAACTTTTAAGAGAAAGTTTACGGACATTGATTGAAAGAGATTCTTTAGCGTGGGCCGTAGGGATGGTGATGCCGAATGAAATTGATGAAATTAATATTCTAAATGCTACTTATAAAGCAATGCATATTGCGATTGAAAAGCTTACGCCAGAGCCTGAATTTCTAATTATTGATGGTAATCGTTTTCGAAAATACCGCGACATTTCACATAATTGTATTGTAAAAGGTGATGGTATTTATTTGTCGATTGCAGCAGCTTCTGTCTTAGCAAAAACACATCGTGATATGTACATGCGTCAATTACATGGTGAGTTTCCACAATACGGTTGGGATAGAAATAAAGCGTACGGCACAGTAGCTCATGTAAATGCTATGAAACAATTCGGACTAAGCCCACATCATCGAAAAAGTTTTCAGTTGAAGGCTAGTCAGATGAAATTATTTTGAAAATCTATGGTTGAATTGTTTTATAAAATAGAAGAGAAGTACAATCTTCTTTTTCTCCTTTTTTGATGACTGCCATTTTTAATTTACGACTTTCATCATATACATAAGA
>JBBRAW010000187.1:0-3272 GCA_038206385.1 Bacteroidia bacterium
AAAAAACCCAATAAAAATTAAATTATCAAGCCGTAAAAATTTCCGCCTCAGCTTGCGAGCAGTAAAATTGTTGCAAGAAATAAATGTGGAAGAAAAATAAATCGTTTGCAAAGACAACATGCCGCAAGGTGCAGCGGAAATTTTTTATGGCTGGTGGCCACCGCGGCCCTAGAGCGGTTCGCTAGATAAGATGTTACCACTACCTAACATTGAGTCACTAGCAACGAACACGAAACTATATTTCCAATGCAAAACAAGATTTTATTTTGAAACAAAAAACCCAATAAAAATTAAATTATCAAGCCGTAAAAATTTCCGCCTCAGCTTGCGAGCAGTAAAATTGTTGCAAGAAATAAATGTGGAAGAAAAATAAATCGATAGCAAGAACAACATGCCGCAAGGTGCAGGGGAAATTTTTTATGGCTGGTGGCCATCGCGGCCCTAGAGCGGTTCGCTAGATATAATGTTACCACTACCTAACAATGAGTCGCTAGCGACGAACACGAAACTATATTTTCAGATGATGTTAAGTCAAGCAAAACAAGATTTTATTTTGAAACAAAAAAGCCAATCAAAAAAATAAATTATCAAGCCGTAAAAATTTCCGCCTCAGCTTGCGTACAGTAAAGTTGTTGCAATAAATAAATTTGGAGAAAAAATAAATCGTTTGCAAAGACACCATGCCGCAAGGTGCAGCGGAAATTTTTTATGGCTGGTGGCCACCGCGGCCCAAGAGCGGTTCGCTAGATATAATGTTACCACTACCTAACAATGAGTCGCTAGCGACGAACACGAAACTATTTTTTCAATTCAGATGATGTTCTCAATTCCTAACATTGAGTCACTAGCAACGAACACGAAACTATTTTTTCAATTCGCATCCACAATCGTCATCAGGACACCATATCTTCAAATTATAAAATTACCATATCTTCAAATTATAAAATTGCCAAATCTTCAAATTACTTTTCTTACTTTCGCAGAATTATGATAATAGAGCAATTAAAGGAACTTTCCGATCGTGTTGAAGCTCTGAGGAGGCATCTTTGACGTCGATAACCGTCTTCAACAAATAGCTCAGGAAGAGCAACTAACGCATGCAGCAGATTTTTGGGATGATCCTAAACGTGCAGAACAAATTTTAAAAAGCATCAATTTAAAGAAGGATTGGACAAACGCATTCACATTTGTGGAAAGCACGGTTGCTGATCTGGCTGTATTATTCGATTTCTATAAAGCTGGCGAAGGCACCGAACAAGAGGTCGATCAACATTTTGCAGAGACCATTAAAGTACTTGATGCTCTTGAATTTAAAAACATGTTAAGCGGTGAAGAAGATCGTTTAAGCGCTGTGCTTACGATAAACTCTGGTGCAGGAGGAACAGAAAGTCAAGATTGGGCTTCAATACTTTTGCGTATGTATTTGCGATGGGCAGAAAGGCATGGCTATAAAGTTTCTGAAATCGATTATCAAGATGGTGATGGTGCAGGAATAAAGTCCGCTACTTATGAAATAGAAGGACTGTATGCATTTGGATATCTGAAAAGCGAAAGTGGCGTTCATCGTTTGGTACGCATCTCTCCGTTCGATTCAAATGCTCGCCGACATACTTCTTTCGCTTCTGTTTATGCGTATCCATTAATTGATGACGATATTAATATTGAAATCAAAGATGCAGATATCAGTTGGCAAACATCACGTTCCGGTGGAGCAGGTGGACAAAACGTTAATAAAGTGGAAACAAAGGTGCAATTGACGCATCATCCAACGGGAATTGTTGTAATTTGTCAGAAGGAAAGAACGCAAGGCGGAAATAAAGAACGAGCGATGAACATGTTGAAATCGCAGTTGTACGAATTGGAGTTACGAAAGCAAAATGAAGCTAAAGCAATGACGGAAAGTTCTAAGAAAAAAATAGAATGGGGAAGTCAGATTCGTAGTTATGTTTTGCATCCATATAAATTGGTAAAAGATAATCGTACTGATTATGAAACATCTGATACAGGAGCTGTTCTTGATGGTGAAATCGACGAATTCATCAAAGCTTATCTCATGGAATATAGTGGTGAACAAAAATAATTAGTAGAATCGTCTATCAGTAAAAAGGTGTATTGAAATTGTTAAAATAAAATTTGTAAAATAAATAGTTTATCATGTCACAAGTAAGAATTGAAAAAGATACAATGGGAAATGTTGAAGTTCCTGTTGATGTATATTGGGGAGCGCAAACACAACGCTCTATCGAAAATTTTAAAATCGCACAAGACATTAACAAAATGCCACGTGAAATTATTCGTGCATTTGCAATTTTGAAAAAGGCGGCGGCAATCACAAATTTTGAAGCAGGTATTTTGCCGATAGATAAATCAGATAGTATCGGTCAAGTGTGTGATGAAATAATAAATGGTAAATTAGATGATCAATTTCCACTTGTAGTGTGGCAAACTGGATCTGGAACACAGAGTAATATGAATGTGAACGAAGTAGTTGCTTATCGCGCTCACGTAATCAATGGCGGAAGTTTGATGGATGAAAAAAAATCAATTCATCCAAACGATGATGTAAATAAATCACAATCATCCAACGATACTTTTCCAACAGCAATGCATATCGCTGCCTATAAAATTTTAGTAGAGTGTACCATTCCGGGTATCATCAAACTAAGAGATACGCTCGCTGCAAAGTCGAAGGAGTTTATGGGTGTTGTTAAAATTGGTCGTACACATTTAATGGATGCTACGCCACTTACACTCGGACAAGAAATCAGTGGATACGTATCTCAACTTGATCATGGGTTGAGAGCCATAAATCATACCCTTCCTCATTTAGCTGAACTTGCCTTAGGAGGAACAGCCGTTGGAACTGGAATCAATACACCAAAAGGATATTCAGAAAATGTTGCTTCGAATATTGCAAAACTTACAGGCCTTCCTTTCATTACTGCTGAAAATAAATTTGAAGCATTAGCAGCACACGATGCAATTGTAGAAACACACGGAGCATTAAAAACAGTAGCTGTGAGTATCATGAAAATCGCTAACGATATTCGTTTACTTGCTTCTGGTCCACGTTGTGGAATCGGTGAATTGCATATACCAGATAACGAACCTGGTTCTTCCATCATGCCAGGAAAAGTAAACCCTACACAATGTGAAGCAATGACGATGATTGCTGCTCAGGTATTAGGAAATGATGTAACTATTAATATCGGTGGAGCATCAGGACATTTTGAATTAAATGTTTTTAAACCGGTAATGATTTATAATTTTCT
>JBBRAW010000188.1:0-3105 GCA_038206385.1 Bacteroidia bacterium
TTTTATTCACTCTGAAAGATTGATTGGTGATGCTTGTGTTTCGTTCAACGATAAATGTGCGGTCGGCATACAACCAATTTACGAAAACATTAAAAATAATTTGAATAACTCATTGATGCTTGTAACAGCATTGAATACACATATTGGATATTATAAAGCAGCGGAAATTGCACAAACAGCACATCGCGAAGGCAAAACATTAAAAGATACGGCAATCGCTTTGGGTTACTTAACATCCGAACAATTCGACCTATGGGTAGACCCAACAACAATGGTAGGAAACATTTAAAGAATTACGAATTTAAAATTACGAATTACGAATTCGTTTGCCTTTTCTTAATTTTAAATTCGTAATTCGTAATTCATTTCAAAGTATGTCTACAATCATTCGCAATGCAAAAATCGTAAACGAAGGAATAATTCGTGAGACAGATTTATGGATTAAAGGTGGGAAAATTGAAAGAATAGGACAGATTCCTAGTAACATCATTTACGATAAGGAAATCGATGCGCATGGTCTTTATTTATTACCTGGAGCAATTGATGATCAAGTTCATTTTCGTGAACCTGGATTAACGTATAAAGGTGAAATTTATACAGAAGCAAAAGCAGCTGTTGCAGGTGGAATCACTTCTTTTATGGAAATGCCAAACACAGTTCCTCCTGCTACTACTATCGAATTACTCGAAAAAAAATACAATAGAGCAGCAAATTGTTCGTTGGCAAATTATTCCTTTTTTTTAGGAACTACAAATACAAATTTGTCAGAGTTGTTAAAACTCGATCCATTAAAAAATTGTGGTGTTAAAATTTTTATGGGATCATCAACAGGCGAAATGTTGGTAGATGATGCGAATGCTTTAGAATCCATATTTAAAAATGTGGAGTCGCTCATTGCAACTCATTGCGAAGTTGATCCCATTATAAAACAAAATGCGGAAATTTTTCGCGCGCAATATGGTGAGGATGTTCCCATGAAATATCACCCACAAATTAGAAGTGCAGAAGCGTGTTACACCTCATCAATAATTGCAATTGATCTTGCTAAAAGATACAATTCACGCTTACATATTTTGCATATCTCTACGGCAATTGAAACCGCATTGTTTCGGAATGATATTCCTTTAAGTGAGAAGAGAATTACTGCAGAAGCATGCGTTCACCACTTATGGTTCTCGGATGCAGATTATGAGCGTTTAGGTGGGCTTATAAAATGGAATCCAGCTGTTAAAACGATTGCAGATCGGGATGCTATCCGTAAAGCGGTTCTTGACAATCGTATTGATGTCATTGCTACCGATCATGCTCCACATACACTTGAGGAAAAAAAGCAATCTTATTTCAAATGTCCATCTGGAGGACCACTCGTTCAACATGCAGTAGTGGCCATGTTGGAAGGTGTGAAAGAGGGCTGGATTACGCTCGAGCGTTTAGTTGAAAAGATGGCACATGCTCCTGCAATTTGTTTGCAAGTTGCTGAACGAGGTTTTATTAGAGAAGGTTATTACGCAGATCTTGTTTTGGTAAATTTAAATAAACCATGGACCGTTCAAAAGGATAATATTTTATACAAATGTGGATGGTCGCCATTTGAAGGCGTGAAATTTCATGCGGCAATAGAAAAGACTTTTGTAAATGGGAATCTAGTTTATGATAATGGAATATTTGATGAAACACATTTTGGACAACGATTATTATTTAAACGCAATTGAAATGAAATATCAATTTAAAAGTAAAATATGTTTTTTGATTTTCCTATCAATTACTTTTTTTTCATGCAGCAAAAAAGCTGAAAAAATTCCTGATGATGTTTTATCACAAAAAAAGATGATAGAAGTATTGGCCGATATTCAAGTTGCAGAAGCAGGAATTCAGTTAAGAAATTCAACGCCTTCAGATAGTGTTAGTAGTTTGGCAATTTCAGAGTATAAATATGTTTTTGAGAAGCATCATATTAGTGATAGCATCTTTAAAAAAAGTTTTTTATACTATACTTCACATCCTGATTTAATGTCGGATATGTATAAAGAAGTGATAACAACATTAAGCAAACGTCAAGCAGATATTAATAAATCCAAATAAAATTTTAAGACTCATTTCAAAAAAAACCCCTTAACAATTCGTTAAGGAGTTTTTTTTGAAATTTATTTTTTGAGATATTTATCTAGCCAATCAAAATAAACACGTTGCCAAAGAATACTATTCTGTGGCTTCTGAACCCAATGTCCTTCGTCAGGGAAGCAGAAGAAACGCGCAGGAATATCTTGTAAACGTGCAGCAGCAAAGGCTTCCATTCCTTGTCCTAATGGAACACGAAAATCCTTTTCATTATGAATAACTAAAATAGGAGTGTCCCAGTTTTTCACAAAGTCGATAGGAGAAAATTTCTCATAACTTTTTGGAGTTGGCGATTGCCAATAGGGACCACCTAAATCATAATCTGGAAACCATGTTTCCTCTGTTGTTCCGTACATGCTTTTTAAATCAAATACTCCGCAATGCGCAATGAATGTTTTAAAACGTTTTTCATGATGACCAGCAAGCCAGTATACTGAGTAGCCACCAAAACTAGCTCCTACAGCTCCTAAACGATCTTTATTTACATAAGGCTCTTTACTTGCATCATCAATTGCAGAAAGGTAATCCTTCATACATTGACCACCCCAATCTCCAGAAATTTCTTGATTCCATTCTGTACCAAAAGAAGGCAATCCTCTACGGTTAGGTGCAACAATAATATATCCATTCGCAGCCATCAATTGAAAGTTCCATCGGTAAGAGAAAAATTGACTAACCGTGCTTTGAGGTCCCCCTTGACAATATAAAAGAGTAGGATATTTTTTTGCTGGATCAAAATCAGGAGGATAAATAACCCACGTAAGAATTTGTTTTCCATCAGTTGCTGTTACCATTCGCTTCACTACTTTACCCATCGTAATAGGAGCAAGTAATTCTTTATTCGTAAAAGTTAATTGCGTCGATGTTCCATCTTTCAGATTTATTTTAAATAATTCTGTAGGCATACTTATCGACATCATCGCAGTAATCATCGTTGTTGTTTTACCAACTGTCGCAAAAGTGAATGCTTGATGATCACCAATATTA
>JBBRAW010000189.1:0-3046 GCA_038206385.1 Bacteroidia bacterium
TAACAAACTCCCTAGAAGAAATTCAAACAGAGCATAGAAATCTTTTAAATATTGCTTTGAATAAGAAGGCGTCCAAGATTGTTTCTTCAGTAGGGAAATCGTTCACAGCTCTTCCAGCCTTACCATTCAAGCAGCTTGAAAAATCTAATATTAACTTACAACTCGTTTCTAGTTTCTCCTAGAGTCAAAATTCTTGATACCAGAGCATTTGTAGACATTCCAGGAAAGCACCCCTAAGAAATATTATTGCAATACTTATTCAATATTTTCAGGGATTCTCTTAAAAATCAGTGGCTTATTTTTTCTAGGGTAGCTATTGTAAAGAAGCAACCCATACATATTTTTCTCCAATTATCTTAAATTCAACAATAATTCTTGTATCTTCTTTGTTTCCAACAACAGAAAGGATATTTAAAGATGGCAAAGAACTCATTAAACCCCGCAATACCAGTGGAGATAAGTGAATTACAGTTCAACAAGTATTTTGCAAAATATATTAAACCCGCTAAACGTGGACCTAAAATAAAAATCAAACTTTTTGGACTATTAAATTACATATTATACCTACTGCATACAGGGTGCCCATGGCATAAAATTCCAATTAAACTAGACGAGTATGATAAGCCAGAAATTAGTTATAGTCAAATATTTAAGCATTTTCATCGCTGGGTTAAGCTTGGTTTTATTCTTCATATATTTATTGCTAGCGTAGAAATGTTGAAAGATAATAATTTACTAGACACAGATATTTTACATGGTGATGGTACCTCTACTGTTGCTAAAAAAGGTGGAGACAATCTTGGTCGTAATGGACATAAACATCACAAAGGTGATAAAGTAGTCGCTATTTGTGACCGTAATTGCAACATAATTTCTCCATTTATCACAGCACCAGGAAACGCAAATGAGTGCCCTCTGCTTCAAAAAGCATTATTACCTTTAAAAGAAATTACTAAGTTACTTGGTATTGATCTTACAGGAACAATTCTGAGCCTTGATGGCGGTTACGACAGTAAAGACAATAGAAAGTTAATTTTTAATACAGGTATGATTCCAAATATTCCAGAAAATAAACGTAATCGAAAGAACGTTAAGTTAGGCAGAAAAAGAATTTATGACCCTGCGATTTATAAGGAACGTTTTCAGACTATCGAGCGTGTATTTGCTTGGGAGGATAAGTTTAAACGGTTATTAATGCGATTTGAATTTATTAGTAAAATGCATTACGGATTAAAATTATTAGCCTACACGCTGATTAATCTAAGACATTTTTGTAAATCGTAAATTATAAGCATTTAATTTCCACAGGACTGGATATTATTTATCGATTTAAAGATCGAGGTATCTACTTGTCTAAAATAATATATTTTAATTAAAAATCATCAATTTTAGGATACTTTGTAAAATTTTCATTTTATTTTTTCCACTCAGGCATAAAAATTTAAGCTTTTGAGCTAGCACGCCTTTTATAATTTAAAACTAGAAACGAGTTGTTATACCAACCGGCAAAAGTTCGCTAACATACCAAAGATAAATAAAAGTTATGATGATTTGATTTTTTGATGAATATAGGCATGCTACGAGTGAAATAAATCTCTCAATAAAGAAAGGCTCGCAGCATGGATGCTAATATAAGCCATATTTTACAACAAGTAAACGATACCGACCTTATTTCTAAAAATAAATCAAGATTGATTAGATTTGGAATGATTGTGTTAAACAAATTAGGTTTTAGCCATGATTTTACAGCCGAGATTTTTAAAGTGACAAGACAATGTGTGGCAAAGTGGGTTAAAAGGTTTTGTGATTTCGGCTTTGTAGGCCTTAAAGATCTTCCTCGTTGTGGGCGGCCAAGATCTTTAGACTTAGATGAAGAAAAAGTTATTGATGAGAGTATTTTAGCGTTAGCACCAAAGGAAAGTATTGAAGAACAACTAACAGGGGATTCAATTTTAAAAATTATACAAAAGCAATTAAACAAAAATATTTCAATGAGATCAATTTATAGATTATTAACAAAATTGAAATATTCCTACTCATCTCCTCGTCCTGTTCATCAAAAAAATGATAAAATAATTATGCTTAATTGGATTTCAAAATTTAAGAAAAATATGAGGGTAATGAAGAATAAATACAAGAATAAAAAAATTGACTTTTATTTTCAAGACGAAACTCGCTATGGACAGAAAACAATTGTGACGAAAACATGGTCTAAAATTGGTTCTGATCCAACTTATATAAATCAAAATGGATTTTTAAATACATGGATATATGGCGCTGTAAATCCTATTAATGGAAGAAATTTTAGCTTAATTTTACCGAATCTTGATGCTCAGAATATGCAAATATTTTTAGACTCATTTGCTAAAAAGCTTTCTCCAAAAAAACATACTGTTATTATTTTAGATGGCTCAAAAGCTCATAATAATGGTTTATTAAAGATAAGTAAAAAATTGACTCTTTATTTTTTACCCCCATACAGTCCGGAATTAAATCCAATAGAGCGCTTATGGTTATTCATTAAGAAAAAATATCTTTCTTTTAAATTATATAATAATATTGATGAAATAATTGATAGAGGTGTTTGTGCTCTGAGTAAAATTACTACAGAAATTGTTAAATCAGTATGTCGCTGCGATTATTTGCCGAATTTATGTTAACGAACTTTTGGCGAACGGTATAAGATTCGCTATAAAATAAAAAAATAAAACTATAATTTGTTTTTTCAAAATAACCACCCTAAAGATAATCGAGCAAAATAACGAGAGCTCGCTGTCTGTCCTACTAAATCACCCATTTCTTCGGAATATATTCCACCTTCAAAACGAATTATTCTAAAATTTATCCCAACGCCATAAGTGGGATAACCTTGATTTAAACCTGTCATAACAATAATTATATTTTCTAAATTATATTCGAGACCAAAATGTGTATGCTTTAACGTGTCTTGCATTTGCTGATTAAGCAAATCCCTATAATCGACAAAGAGTTTCAATCTCCCTCTTTTTGTACCGAAAGAAGTTGCCCCTCCAACATTGAGCTCTTG
>JBBRAW010000190.1:0-3029 GCA_038206385.1 Bacteroidia bacterium
ACTGGTGACTGGTGACTGGTGACTGGTGACTGGTGACTGGTGACTGGTGACTGAAAGTTTTCATAGTAAATAAAATTTATAGGGTTAGAATGAAAGATCGAACAAAAACTAAAGAGTTTACTAATACTTTGGTGAATGTAAATAAAAATCAGGGAAAAACACAATTTTGGAAAAATAAATACGGGCAGATCTAAATTATTTAGCAACACTCTTCTAAGTTCTATTCAATAAAAAGGCTCCACCAATCTTCGATTGGTGGAGCCTTTTTAAAAATATTGATTTATGCTACTAACACTCCTTCCGAAGAGATCTCTGTTTTTAATAATTTAGAGATTGGGCAATTTTCCTCTGCATTTTTTACTGCGGCTTGAAAGTCAGCATCTGAGATTCCCGGTACTTTACCAGAAACTTTTAAATGTGATTTTGTTACAGCACCATTTTCAAAAGTTATTTCGCAAGTTGTCTCTAATGATTCAGGAGTAAACTTCGCTTCTCCTAAAACAAAACTTAATTTCATTGTGAAACATCCCGCATGCGCCGCCGCAATTAATTCTTCTGGATTTGTTCCAACACCATCCGCAAATCGCGAATTGAAAGAATATTGCGTCTTGTTTAATACTGTACTTTGTGTTGTAAGGTTTCCATTACCTTCTTTTCCTGAGCCATTCCAAACAGCTGTTGCTTTACGAATCATGTTTTTATTTATTTATTAATATTATTTTATTTTTATTATTAACTTACTTCTCCAAAGTTTAATTGTGAATTGTGAATTGTGAATTGTGAATTGTGAATTCTGAATTAATTACTTCTTCCATTCAAAAATATCTTCCTTCGTCTTTGGTTGCAATTCTCCAAACCATGCAAAATCTTTAAGGCGCAATTCCATTGGTGGAAGTTCCTTAATAGGATACAATGTTGCATCTGGTTTATTCAATAACGATATTTGTTTCACTTTACTACTATCTAAATAAATCAACATATCACTACAGTCGGCTTTGTTAACACCAGTCAATTGCTTCTTACCATTTCGGATGTAATAAATAGTTTGCCCATTTCCTATAACATGAATATGATCCAATTTGTTTTGCACAAAATAGCCAATCATATTTCTTCCCTTCACCTGATTGTAACGTAAAGAATCTTCCAATCCAGTAATGAAAGAATTTGCTAGAAGATTCATTGATTGCAATTTATTGTTCGCTAATTTAATGGTGATTAAAGTCGCAGTTAATTGATTTTTATTATTCCATAAAATAGGTGTGCCATAAAAATAAATGGTAGAATCTTTCGAACTATACACCAACGAATCACACTGTCCTTGTAAATCTGTTTTAAAAATTCGTGTATGATAATATGCAAAGTAGGTCTTTAATTTTGTCGCTGAATCTTGCTTAGCATACAAAGTATCTGCATGCAAATAAATCGAATCAGTATCAAGGATTTTTGTCAACATACTTTTGCCAGTGACAAATGACTCAGCTTTTTTTTCATCTAATGTAGCATATTCACCACTGATAATTATTTTTTGTACAGTATCGGTAACATTAACATTTTTCCACGCTTTACCGATTCCTGTAGCTCGATCATACGACAAACTATCACCACTTAATTTAGTTTCCTTCGACTGTATGTAAGCGTTTTTACTGAAGTATGATTTCTCCGTTTTGGTATTGTACCATCCATATTCACAATAAATAAATCCACTGTCTTTATCCGTACTTTGTATGGTACTTGGGCCAAAAAAATAAGTGGTTTCATTTAGTGAATTATATTTTAGCGTATCCGATTTCATAATATATTTCGGATTTGTTAGAACAACGTTATCTTTAAAAAATACAGTTTTATCTTTGCTATAATAATAACCATGTTTACTTGTTAGTACATTTTCTTTATCTTCAACTTTGCCACCAGTTGTAAATTCACCAATATCATTAACTAAATCGTAGTTTAATTTATCAGTTGTAAGTACTGCTTTACCATCAGTCATTTTAACAACTTTTCCAGTGATGACAGCAATTTTAGTATTGCCTTCGTAATGTAAAAAGTCACCATTCAACTTTGCTTTTTCACCTTCTACACGAACATCACCATACGCATCAATACTATTGGTAAGCACAAAAAATATCGCTGAATCACAATATAAAAAAGTGGTTTCTTGCTTGAAGATAACGTCACCAACTAAACGACGAACTTCTTCTCCATTAATTTTACTACCTTCAAGTGAACCTGCTTGAATGATTTCAATTTGCTTGGCCTTCTGAGCAAAAATGGAGAAAGGAATCAGCAATGAAATTAGAAAAAAATATTTCAACTTACTACTCATCTAAGCACCGCCTGACGTAATAATGTTTGTTTACGATCGGGACCAACAGAAATAATTGTTATTGGTAATCCGGTTACTCTTTCGATGTATGCAACGTAATCGTGCAATGCAGTTGGTAGTTCATCAAGATCTGAAACCTGTTCTAAATTTTGATTCCACCCTTCTAAAATTTCGTAAACAGGCTCTAATGTTTCATTCACTACATCATAAGGCATGTAATCAATTTGTTTTCCTTTATAACGATAATGTGTACAAATTTTTAATTTTTCAAAGCCACTCAACACATCCGATTTCATCATGATAAGTTGTGTTACTCCATTTAACATGATCGCATATTTTAGTGCGGGAATATCCAACCATCCACATCTTCGTGCACGACCTGTAGTAGACCCAAACTCATTTCCTCGCTTGCGCAAAAGTTCGCCTGTTTCGTCTACCAATTCCGTTGGGAATGGACCACTACCAACTCTAGTACAATATGCTTTAAAGATTCCGTATACTTCACCAATTTTTGATGGAGCAATACCTAGTCCAATGCATGTTCCTGCTGTAATTGTATGCGATGAAGTTACAAAAGGATAAGCGCCAAAATCAATATCTAACAATGAACCTTGTGCACCTTCAGCAAGAATTGATTTTCCTTCATCGATGTATTTATTTAAAGTATACTCACTGTCAATTAATTTTAATGTGCGTAAAAACTCAA
>JBBRAW010000191.1:0-3016 GCA_038206385.1 Bacteroidia bacterium
ATGTCTGCTGAGGCTAGTGCGGCGCGTCATCTTGACGAAGCTTATCTGTACACAGAAAGCAATGGAGTAAATCAAAACGACATCCTTTGTTACAAGCAACATAGTGATGGTTCCCTTACTCTTAAAGGTACTACAACTTCAGGAGGAACAGGAATAGGAAGTTATCAGGGATTTGGGCTTGACGGACAGGGAGCACTTGCATTAAGCGACAATCATGAATGGCTTTATGCAGTAAACGCAGGTAGCAATTCCGTTTCATCTTTTAAAGTTCATAGCGATGGCAGCTTAACACTTGCGCACACCGAAAATTCAGGCGGACAAGTTCCAATCAGTCTTTGCATATACCATCATTATTTATATGTAGTAAACGATAGCACAGCTAACATTAGCGGTTACACAATAGGTGCAGGTGGAACTCTTACAGCTATGACGGGTGCTAACCTACCTTTAAGTAGTTCATCGGCTCATCCTGCACAGATTGGATTTAGTCCAAATGGAGAATATTTATATATTACCGAAAGAGGTACTAATAGCATTTGTTCATTTGATGTGAACATAAGTGGACTTGCATCTTTCGACCAAACCTTTTCATCTACAGGAGTTACTCCATTTGGTTTTAGCATTGCCCGCAATAATTTCATGGTAGTTTCGAATGCAAACATGGGTATACCTAATTCCAGTTCATGCACATCTTATTCAGGAGTAAATCCTGGAACTATTACATCAATTAACGGTGCTGTTGCAAACTATCAAACTGCATCTTGCTGGTTAGCTACAACTAAATACGGTCGCTTTGCTTACACTGCAAATACAGGAAGCGATAATATTTCCTCTTATTATGTTGCACCTTGGGGCGGAATCTATTTAGTACATCCGTCAGCTTCAAGAACTGGAACTGCGCCAAAAGATTTATGTGTTACACCAAATAATTATTACGTGTATGTACTTAACACTGGATCGCAAACAATCGGTGGATTTCATCGCGCACCAATTGGAGATTTAGTGAGAATTGGAACTACACCCAACCTTCCTCAATTTGCAACAGGATTAGTTGCATGGTAATATATGGTTATTAGATTTAAACAATTTTGTTAAATCGGAAGAATAAAATATATTTTTATTCTTCCGATTTAATTAATTTATAAGGATAAAATAAAAAAAATGATGAAATATGCATTACTTGTAACGCTAGAAGCGAAATCGGGCAAAGAGAATGAGGTTGAGGATTTTCTCAAATCAGCATTACCATTAGTTGAAGCAGAACCTAACACACTTACTTGGTATGCTCTTAAATTGGGTGCCAATAAATTTGCAATATTTGATACTTTTCCAAATGATGACGCACGTAAAGCACACCTTGCAGGTGAAGTTGCGAAAGCATTAATGAAAAAAGCACCTGATTTATTTGCTACTGATCCGCAAATACAACAATTAGATGTAATTGCTACAAAAGAAACTGAAAGGAAATTCGTTTCATTTTAATTCAATTCCGTTAACAAAGTGAAGGATAAAATTTATTTTCATTCTTCCGATTTTATGCTACAATAAAAATTCGATCATGTATTCAGAACCGATCATGACTTTCGATAAAATGTACGACAAATATTGTCCGATTTTATATGGAATTGCAATAGAAATTTCTTCTTCTGAAAAGGAAGTTGAACAAATTCTTACTTCAACATTTCAAATTGCTTATTCAAATAAGTTATTTGAAAAGAATAAGCATACACTCTGCGTAGCATTGATAAAAATCATGATTCAAACTGCCTACGAACATTTAAAACCATTGAACAGTTTTAGATTAAAGCGATTTGAAAATATGCCATTACTACAAAAGTTTCTTTTTGATCAAAAAAATTCTGAAACTCTTGGGTTAGAAGAAAGTGAGAATCGCTCATTAGCAGCTTCACAAATTAGGTTTGAATTTAATACGCTACGCATCATAAAAGAAACAAATTATCTAGGAGCATCCGTTTCAATTTGAGTATGAATAGATAAATTGCCTTATTTTTTAACTTGCGGTAAATCGAATTTATTTTAAATGTAATATAGTAATAGGGAATAAAATAAAAATCCAGAACTAAGCGATTTCGTACTATATTTACAAATATGCAAACTGAGAAAAAAAAAGGGTCAAAGAAAATTTCAGCAAAATTAAATTCCAAAATTGTTGAACAAATAAAAATTACTGGCTTCATTAAAGAACCACAGGAATATTTACAAAGCCTTTTTATGTTATCGCCATTTGCCTTTTCTATAATGAAAGGTAAAGACATGGTAATTACTGTTGCTAATAATTTGATGAAAGAGTTTTGGGGAAAAGGATTAAATGTAGAAGGTAAAACTTTACTTGAAGTTTTACCAGAATTAATTAATCAACCATTTCCCAGCATGATTGACAGTGTTTTTACTACAGGTAAAACTGTTTATGCAAATGAAATTCTTGCTAAATTAAATTACGACGGTAAAATTGTTGAACGTTATTTTAATATTGTTTACCAAGCACATCGCGAAATCGACGATTCTATTACTGGAGTTATTACCATCGCACATGAAGTAACAAATCAAGTTTTAGAGCGCAAAAAACTATTAGATAGCGAAGCTTTTAACCGCTCCGTATTACAAAGTAGTCCTGACTGTATTAAGATTCTTGACCAAAATGGCAGATTACAGTTTATAAATGATAGTGGTCTTTGTTTGATGGAGATTGATGATTTCGTTCCTCTTAAAAACAGCTTTTGGTGGGACTTATGGGATAATAAAGACCAACCTTTAATTAAAGATGCATTGAAAAGAGCATTAGCAGGTGAAAAAGTACAGTTTCAAGCTTTTGCGAGTACTCAAAAAGGAACACCTAAGTGGTGGGATGTTATTGTATTACCAGTTCAATTAGGAGGAGAATCAGGCAATGAGAATCAAATACTTTCAGTATCAAGAGATATTACAGAATTAAA
The DNA here is from genome assembly GCA_038206385.1 of Bacteroidia bacterium. GTDB lineage: Bacteria > Bacteroidota > Bacteroidia > AKYH767-A > OLB10 > JANXSD01. Next base: position 2,955 of record JBBRAW010000191.1, read on the forward strand.
AGAGGCAACTTTAAAATTAGAAGAAAGTGAACGCCGATACTCCAACATAATTTATTCTTCTC
>JBBRAW010000192.1:0-3006 GCA_038206385.1 Bacteroidia bacterium
TTAGCGAACTTTTGCCGGTTGGTATTACTTTAGTTTATTCCTGCGGAAAGCAAAATTTATTTACAGGAGTTAATAACCAAGATAGTAAACAAAAAGCAACAGATGATATTAACAGAGGAAATTACGATGATGCTATCGTTCTGTTATACGGTTTCCATTAAGTCCTTGTAATTATTTATTGGTAATTTGAATATGGTTACTTATTGTTGATTTGATAATAATTGTTAAATTAAGTATGCTGCGCATGAAAAATACAACCTTATTCAGGAGTAATACGCAGCATGGATGCTAGTATAGATCAAAAAATCGCAGAGTTACAGTGTGTTTGCAGGAAATCTTTTAATGGTATGGTAGTTATGCGATCAATTTTATTAATTATGGAAATGTTGAACGTATTGACCCGAGCGTTTGAGGTGTAAGCAATTTATTAAAACAATTAAGGTAATATATTTTTAAAAATATGAAATAATATGAGAAAAATTTTATAATTACTTGAATTAAATTAGAAAAATAGTAGATGTATTTCTTTTCACCGCTTAAAGAAAAAGGAAATACATCTTATGACCACATATAAACGTTCTTATAGAAAATGCAACCACAGAAATACAAAATCAACAATTAATGGCCGTAAAATTTCAAAATATGAACAAGCAGCGCTTCGTAGACGAGCAATTCTTCTCCTTATTGAAACCGACCTTCATCCAGAAATTATAGCCAAAGGCTTAGGAGTTTCTGTCGGTTCAATTTATCGCTGGATTAAATGGTATAAAAATCGCGGTATGGAAGCATTTCCGCTATCAAAACCAAATCGTGAAAGCAAGCTTTCAGAATTCCAATTAAATGAAATGATTCCTGTAATTCTTACCCAAACCCCGTTAGATTTTGGATTCCAAACTGTCTTATGGACTCGCGCAATTATTGCGAAAATAATTTTGGATAAATTCTCTATTTTACTTCATGAAACTACTGTTGGACGCATATTAAAACGCAATAAAATCACTTTACAAAAACCAATTCGAAAAGCTTATCAACAAGATAAAATGGAAGCTGAAAATTTTCGAAATTTTATTTTTCCTGAATTAGTAGCCAAAACGAAAAAAGAAGGTGGAATAATTTTATGGCTCGATGAAACGAGTGCAATAAGTGAGCCTAATATAGGCACAACTTGGGGAGCAATAGGAAAGACTCCTATAGTACCTGCAAATGGAAAAAGAGAAAAAATTAATGTCATAGGCACAATATCTTATAGTGGGTTTACCGATTTTATGGTGTATGAAGGAAACACAGATACAAATGTTTTAATAACATATATTGACTTATTGGCTAAGAAAGTAAAAGGAAAAATTTACATTATATTAGATAATGCAAGTTATCATAAATCAGATGCCTTGATGGAACATATTGATAAATATCACAAGGGATGGCTTGAACTTGTTTGGCTGCCTGCATACAGTCCTGAACTTAATCCGTCTGAACTTTTATGGGCTCATTTAAAATCACATGGCTTAAATAGAATTGTAACAAAAACAAAATTTGATTTTCATGCTGCAGTTGATCTTCATTTAAAGAAATTTATGGAAAACCCATTTTTAAGTCGTTCTGTATTTGGGAAAAAAGAGCTTTCATTTATAAATAATTGCTTTCAAGAAATTAAGGAGGCGGCTTAGAAAAAAATTGTGACGGATTTTATGGCCGTTATGGAGTTTTTTTTGTTTAAAGCTTCTTTGCTATCAAAAAATTGCTTACACCTCAAACGCTCGGGTCAATAGAATAAAATCTATATGAAGATTTTCCCTGGTTCTCCACTCGTAATGATGGCTTAAAATATAATTAAAAAAAGAAAAAGTACGCCTTAAATTATTGCAAAAAATGTTTTAAAAAATGATATTTTAGAGAAAAATTTTTAAAGTAACAATAAGGTAACAACTGAGAAAAAATATAATTCTAGCTCAGAGTAAAATTTTATTAAATTGTGATCAATTCATGTGTAAGAAGAGTTAACTGTTAAATTATGGTGACAAATAAAATATTTTATCGCACCGACATGATTTGAAAATTTTCTGGAAAATGAAAGTGTTTCTCTGACAAGCCTTGATACACGTTGCCTAAGAATACAATTAAATCCTTCTACATTATTTGTCAGACCGGAGTCCTTGCCAACTGCTTCGTGACGTTCATCAGGGATAACACGCAGGTATGACTTACAATAGTCCGTATAAAAAAATCCGTTGTTTCTAATTGTTTCAGGCAAATTGTCCCACAGTTTTTTGGCTGATTTGGCTGTCCTATCGCCGCAATACAGGGACATTATTTGTCGAGATTCTACATGAATAATAAGCCATACCCAGACAACATTATTTTTATCTTTTCTATTTCCTACAAAACTCCAAAGTTCATCTCCTTCGCAGACTTCAATTTTAAATTCATCTAAAAAATTAGATGATTTAGGTAAAACTATATTCAAGTGGTCAGGCGCTTTTTTGTATTCTTCTTCAGCAAAATTCAATAACCAATTATAGCACACTTTAACCACCCTGCATATGCCAGCTAAAGGAATTCGTTCTAAGAGCAGACTTATTACTAAATTTTTCTCTTTCTCTGTTATAAAACGGTCCTGGGAATTTTCTAAAAATTGACGGTCACAATCCTTACATATCCTATTTTGTTTTCCAGATGGACTAAATCCATTCTTTACAAAGTTTGTGCTTTCACAGCAGGGACATTTAATCATAGTTTCCATTTTTCATCCTTGAAAAATTTTAAAATATATAAATTTTACCTTTTTAGGATTTAATATAGCATTTTTTACTTGTCAATTAAATTTGATTTTTTTTATACTTTTTCTTTTAGATATTAATTATGTATAAATCATTATGAGTGGAGAACCAGGCGAAATTGAGACGTTCGATATAGAAGATATTGACAATAAGCAAACGATTTTGAACAATATAAATACGTTGCTTCGAATAATGAAGCAGGAGGAATAATCCATGCCTATTTCACTTT
>JBBRAW010000193.1:0-2974 GCA_038206385.1 Bacteroidia bacterium
ATGTCATGTCCAATGCCGCTTGCTGTATTTATTCCGTGCTCGTCTTCAAGTTTTGCTAAGAAAAATGGTGATTCGTTAGTAATACCACCATTTACAAATGATTCATCATTCATATACAGCTTTACTTTTGGCCCAGTTACATCGACAACAGCAGCCGTATTTATACCACCAATTTTTATATCAGTGTTAAATCCTGTTTTATCCAGTAATATTTGATTTCTTTTAGAGTAAAAACTAATTCTACCATTGCCAACAGGAATTCTAATATCTCTAGGAACGACAAATCCAAATTCAAATTTTCCATTTGCAACTGACGCATTTCCTCTAAAAATTGTTTCGCCCAGAATTGTAAAGGATAAATAAGTTGCTGTTTGACCATTTTCATCTATTGCATCATAACCATCGTTTCTTAACGTGTGTGTTTGGATATTTTTATCGAATATGTTTATTGATAAATCACCATTATAAGAAGGTAAAGGATTATTGTTTTCATCGAGAACTTCTCCAGTTAATTTTATATAATCTAAAGACTTAAAATCATCAATCGGTCCAGTTATAGGCATGTTATTAACTTTCGTCAAAACTATTTTCGGTTTTGGAATGGCTAACATTAAAGCAGGATCGCCTAAATAAAAGACAACATTTGTAGAGGAACTAGGATTGAAATTTTTTGCAAGACGAAGTGATTCTGCTATGGATGTGTAGGTGTTAATTCCGTATGAAAATAAATATTGTGCCAATGTATCATTAAAATATTGTGCTGCGCCTTGACCAATAGAGCGAATGGTAGTAATCATAGAAATAGCTCCCCCTTTTGGATTCAAATAAGTATATTCACCTGCCGTTGGGCGATAAGGATTGTCAAATCTTGAAAAATCACAAGTGATGGTTATAAATAAAGGGTATTTATAGCGATTACTCAAATTTTGACCATCTGATTTTTCCCAAATTCTTTCTTCGGCAAGTCCATCTTCTCCTCCATGGCCTAAATAATTAAAAACTAAAGCTCCTTTTTCAAAGGCAGCAATAATATCTTCTCTCGCTTTTGGATATCTTTTTCCTCCAGCTGAACTTTCTTGCACATAGGAGTCTATCAAGATTTTCTTTATATTTATAAATGGTTTTTCAGTTGAGATTCTATTAGCTAACCTGTTTTGATAATATTGCAATTGATTATCTGAAGTATGTGCTGGGTCGATTGATGGGTCATCGGAAATGGCAACATAATTGTTTCTCCAACTTCCATATGATTTCAAATCATGGTATTCAATTACTTTATTTACCATTTCGTCTGCTTGTTGTGTGTTGCTAACTATCATACGTCCAACAGCAATGTCAAGCCCCCCAAGGTTTTGGTCTAAGTTACCTTCGGATGCATCCATCATACCAAAAAAATCATCAGATGCGAATGAAGCTTCTCCTTCGGTGTAGCTATTAAGAGCTTGATAGATAGGGACAATATTAGTATTGTTTGGAATTCTGTCCTTAAAATCATAAGAAGCATCTCCAAAAATATTTAAATATTTTACTCTTTTGTCCGGAGATGATGCATTAAAATAAACATATTTTACAAAATTTCTAATCGCACCAATGTCCTGTTTTCCCGAACCAAATTCAGGATAAATGGTTTCTAAATTAACAACTTTCACATTCAAATTGGAATAACTTCGGTGAAAAGCAGCTAATTTTTCGGCTTGATCGTTTAGGAATTTAGGTGTGATGATTAAATAATCAATATCTTGAAACTGTCCTTGATCATTATTGAAAATGGTTCCTTTTAAGTTCTGATTATCCACTTTTGATTTAGATTCTTTTGATGGCGCGTAATAATCGCCAGTATCTATCGAAATATATTTTCTAATTTCGCCAAGACTAGCTTTAAAAGAAAAGGCGATTTGACCAGCATTTTCAACCTTAGTAACATTGTAAATATCAGTGATATCCCATACTTGAGCTATTGAAGATGCATTTGAAAGTTGGTATTCTGCAATTCCAATTAATGAACCGGCTTGGTCAAACTGAAAAGGGAATTGTTTGCCATATCCTTGAAGATTTCGTTTAGCTTTGATATTTATATAATCCAAATAACCTCTGGAATTAGGCACGCCACCATTGTCGTAGGTTACTCTTACTGTCACATCCTCTGCGGTTACATTTATAGGTGAAGTAAAAGTTCTTTCAAAAACTGCTACATCAGCGTTTGTTGATGGAACTATCGCAATATTCCCAACTAGTTGCGAGTTGGCCTCAATTTTGAAAGTATTGGTGGTAGAAGTTACTGCTGCCACGTGAGTCTCAATAATTATTGGTGTAGAACTTACGATATTGGGAAATTTAAAAAGAAAATCTTGGACGTTGTTAACACTAAAATTTTCACCAAACCAGATTCTCCCTAGTTTTTCGATATTAGTTTCATCTATTTCATGAAATTGAAAATCGTCAAAAGTACTTACTACACTTGTTGCAGTTCCCGTTGGTTGATTCAGGTCAGTAATTCTTTTTCCAGCATTGCCTTGTGCCGTTATGTAATAATAAGATCTGTCCGCATATATATTTAGGCTACTTCTATAATCAGCGTTCCATTTATCCATTCCCTCGGCGTAAAAAAGGATATAATCTTGATCGTCAAATACACCAACACTTTCGCCAATAAACTGAATAGCATTTTCTGCTAGATCCTGCGGATAGTCTGCGGAATTTAATAAAGGCAGCATTCGACCACCGTTCCCATAAATCTTAATTTTTCGAGGATCACCGCTGGTGTCAAGGCCTAAACTTTGAAGAAAACTTTTGGTAACTTTAAAAATGCCTGATTTTTGAACATAAAATCGATACCAATTTCCAGAATCTAAAACAGAGTTTTGAATTGTAGTAATGTTGTTTATTATTTGCTGCGATCTCAATGCATTTTGTCCTATCGAATAGCTGAAAGAAATCAGTTTTTTAAATGAATTTCCTTCTTTAATAATGGGAC
>JBBRAW010000194.1:0-2905 GCA_038206385.1 Bacteroidia bacterium
AATCGCTTCACAACATGCCGCTGCGCATAAAACAGCAATACAACAATTACGAAGCGGCTATAGCAGTACCATCAAAGAATTAAGAACGCGATTAATAGATTTCGCATCGTTACTTGAGTTAGAATTAGATTTTGCGGAAGAAGATGTTGAATTCGCGCATCGTGGTCAACTGAAAGATTTGGTAACCGGATTATTAAAAGAAGTAAGACAATTACGCAAAAGTTTTGCAACAGGTAATGCATTAAAAAATGGTGTTCCTGTTGTGATAGCTGGAAAACCTAATGTTGGAAAAAGCACTTTACTAAATGCATTATTGAATGAAGAAAAAGCAATCGTGAGTGCTATTGCTGGAACTACACGAGATGTTATCGAAGATCAATTAATTATTCAAGGGATTCGTTTTCGTTTTATGGATACTGCTGGATTGCGAATCACTGATGATACAATTGAAAAAATTGGTGTTGCAAAAACTTATGAGCATCTTGATAAAGCTTCTATCGTTTTATACATCTGCGATCCAGGACAAAGCAATGCATTAGAACTCGCTGAAGAAATAAAAAGTATTCAAGACCGAACAGGTAATGAAGATTTAGTTTTTATTACGGTAATTAATAAAATGGATCAATATGAAAGTAAAACGTATTTTAAAATTTATAATAAATTTCCAAATGTAATTTTTATTTCTGCGATAAATAGAACTCACCTTCATGAGTTAAGTGATAAATTAATTGCAGCTTCAAATCTACAAGGTGTTACTGGTGATGCGCCATTAGTCACGAATGCGCGTCATGCGGAAGCACTCTCTCGTGCAGAGCAATCACTCAACGCAATACTTGCTGGTATGCAACATCTTTCCACCGACCTATTAGCATTAGAATTAAAAAATGCATTATATCATCTTGCCGAAATAACTGGCGAAGTATATACAGATGATTTGTTGGGAAATATTTTTAGCAAATTCTGTATCGGAAAGTAACCAATACGAAACAAGGAAATACTAAACAATCAATAAAACATTAGCCAGCCTCTTAAAATGAGGCTTTTTTTATGCCTATTGTTAATATCTGTTAAGGTTTGTTATCGGTTTGTTTTGTGCTTATTTGTACCTTCTTTGTACCTCAAACGGATTAGCAGGTCAAATTTGTACCTCAATCCGTTTTTACAAGTTGGTTTTGGCACTTAATTACACTTAATGACATTTAAAGCTATTTAATGAACTCTAAAATCAAGGTACAACGTATTTGCCAGCATCGTAATAATGAATTTACAGCACAAACCACCTCTACAAAGTATTGTTCTAATAAATGCAATTCCCGTAGGAGGAATGTGCGATATTTGTGTTCATGTATATGTACCGTTAACGGCACCAACAAACTTTAATGTGTTAGGTGATTTTTCTAATTATTCAGTTTCTACAAACCTTGTCACTAATGGAGGTTTTGAGGCAGGGAATACAGGTTTTACCAGTAATTATACAAATAATTGCTCAGTTGGCCAAGGAAATTATTGCGTAACTACTGCTGCTGCTCCTAGCAATGGAGGAACATGGAACGGAGGTGCAAATAATGGGTCGCATTACATGTGGTTACAAGGGTCCACCAGTTCAAATAATAAATTCTGGTGTGAAAGTAGCATTCCTGTAGCTATCAATACGACATAATCTTTCCAATTTTCTTTTAATAACCTTGTAGTTCCACCTTCTAATTTTTCAGATCCAAGTGTCCTTGTCCAATTTACAGGAAATTCTAGTGGCCTTTCGGTTGTTCCTGTAAACTCACCGTTTGGTAGCTACAGTGAAACTCCTGATCAATATTGTTATTTTTTGGGTTCTTAGTGCTCTGGGCTAAATACAAGTGTGGACATTTGCATGTCAGATCTTACTACGACATCTCTTGGCAATGCATTTGCCATTGATGATATCCTGTTAACTGAAGGCCAACGAACTCCTGCAAAATCTAGAGAGACAATTGATTGTTCTTGTGATCCATATGACAAAAGTGTTAGTCCAATTGGATGCGGGACAAATGGAAATATTAGCAAAAATCAAAATTTAAACTATATTATTTATTTTAAGAATACTGGGTTTGGACCTGCTCATAAAATTATCATTTCTGACCGACTTGATACTCATTTAAATCTAAATACTTTTAAATTTCTTTCAGGAAGCTACCCTATAACCAAAATACAAATAATTCCTAATAGAAATTTAGTTATAGAATTTGATAGCATTGAGTTAGCTTCTGATAGCATGGCTTCCGTTACTTTCAGTATCTCTCCTGATACAGGATTAGCCAATGGCACACAAATAACCAATCAAGCCGCAATTTATTTCGACTCTAATAATGTTGTCTTAACTAGTGTAACTATAAACACTGTTTATGACTATCCTGAGCCAGATATAAAGTTTACTTCGAAACACAATTGTTCTAATTCTGGATTAGCTTATGATTTTGAGTATACTGGAATTACTTCAGATAGTGCACATTTTTTTGGGAAGTTTACTGATGGTACGCCTTCAACCTCTTCAAATCAGAATCCGTCAAATGTAGTTTTTAGCTCAACTGGTTATAAACAAATTATACTTACTATAACAAGAAATGGTTGTGAAGAAAGCTTAGTTGACTCTATTCTAATAAATAATGAAATTCATTCAGGGGATTCGATATTTGTATGTTTAGGTAGCGAAACGGAATATATTCCACTAAGCTCTCTTGATACTTATTTATCCAATGGGTTTTGCATTGGTGCATGCATTAATCCTTCTAACCTGAGTTCGGTTTAAGCGGCAAGCATTAATTGATGCTTTAAGGCATTTGTTTTATTAGGATTCGTTTCTTGAACATCTTTGCTGATGGATGGTTTTTTAGGGAAGAAAGAATAAGCTCCAAGTGCTCCCAATATATTT
>JBBRAW010000195.1:0-2876 GCA_038206385.1 Bacteroidia bacterium
TTTTGGAAATGCCAATATACATAATTACATATTTTTTGAAACTACAGCAACAATAATTTCATTAGTACTTTTAGGTAATATTATTGAGCAGAAAAGTTTAGTAAAAACGCAATCAGCTCTTTTAGAACTTACCAAACTTCAACCTCAAATTGCCCATAGAATAACAGAAGCTTTAACTGTAGATGAACATATAAAAGATATCAGTGTTGACCAATTAAAAATAAATGACCTAGTATTAGTTAAAAATGGTGAAAGAATTCCTGCTGACGGTCAAATTTATTGGGGTCATGCCACTATCGACGAAGCATCAATGACAGGAGAAAGTATAGGTGTTGAGAAAACCGAGAACGATCAAGTATTAGCAGGGACCACTATTCTCGATGGAAGCATAAAATTCTTTGTGCAGAAAGCAGGAAATGAAACTGTATTATCAGCAATGATTGATTTAGTAAAACGGGCGTCTTCTCGTAAACCACAAATTCAAAGAATTGGTGATTTAGTAAGTTCCCGATTTGTACCAATTGTTATTCTAATTTCATTACTCACATTTACAATATCCTATTTTTTTACAAATGTTGATTTACAACATGCTATTTTAAGAAGCGTTGCAGTACTTGTAATATCATGTCCTTGTGCAATGGGACTCGCAACACCAACGGCTGTATCTGTAGGAATCGGAAGAGCAGCAAAAAGTGGAATACTTATTAAAGGAGGTGACTCTCTCGAAAGGCTTAGTGAAATCGATACAATTGTATTCGATAAAACAGGAACACTTACCGAAGGAAAATTACGAATTAAATCATTCAATGTTATCAAAGAAAAAGTTCTAGTCGAATTTTTAATAGGTACATTAGAGCAGCATTCCTCACATCCAGTTGCTCAAATATTAAGTAAGACTTTTTCAAATTCAATTCCCCCCCACCCTATTCAATTCACAGAAATTAAGGAAGAAAAAGGTATAGGTATTTTCGCCATTGATAAAAACAATAATCATTACGTTGTTGGTTCTAATAGGTGTTTAAAAGAATCGACAGCTGATAAAAGTCATCAAGTTTATATTCTAAAAAACGATGAGGTATTAGCAACAATAGATCTTGAAGATAGTCCTAAGGACGGAATTAAAATGATGGTTGACTATTTCCGATCAAAGAATATTAAAACAATTCTATTAAGTGGTGATAGCGAAGAGCGCTGTGAAGGTTTAGCTATTGAATATAAAATTTCAACAGTATATGCAAACAAATTACCCACTGAGAAAATTGAAATTATTCGTGAATTACAAAAATCAAGTAAAGTAGCTATGGTTGGTGATGGCATTAATGATGCACCAGCAATTGCAGAATCATGGATTGGTATTTCGATGGGTAGTGGAACACAAGTAGCAATTAATTCATCGGATATTATTTTACTTAATCATTTGAATTTATCAATTGTAGTAAAGGCACATCAAATTGCTTTAGCTACACTAAAAACGATTCGCCAGAATTTATTTTGGGCATTAATTTATAATATTATTGCAATTCCTGTTGCGGCATTTGGATTCTTAAGTCCGATGATTGCATCATTCTCAATGGCATTTTCTGATGTTATTGTTATTGGAAATTCATTGCGATTAAAATTAAAAAAAATAAAATCACATTGATTTCACTATTACGCTTTATTAAAAAACTTGATACGGTAAGGAGTTTACAACTTTTTCAGATATTCCGATTTGCGGGATTTTTTCTTACTGGAATATTACTTGCCAAAGGTCCATTATCTATTGCGAATATTGGAGTATTTGAATCCTTGATGTTCTTTTCAGGTGCAGTAAGTTTTTTCTGGATATCCGGTATTCTGAATGGACTACTATCAAAATTCAGTAGAGTAAATTCTGAAAATCAAGGAAAATTTATTTTTAATATTTCTATGTTTATTATCATAATGAATATTTTACTAGTTATTGTTTTATTTTTTGCTCAAAACTTTGCAAATTTATTTTTGTCATCTGAAGCAATGAAATATTACACGTTGCTTCTCATATTCATCCTATTCAATAATCCTGTATTTTTGATAGAATATGTATTACTTATTAAAGAGCAAAACATTTCACTTATAGTATATGGCTTTGTAAATTTCGTGTTACAAATTATTGTTGTGGTGGTGCCAATATTATTAGGTTATGATTTAAGCATTTCTATCAAAGGGCTAGTTTTATTGTCTATTCCCAAGCTATTTTTCCTCGGTTTCCTATTAAATAAATTTACTGATAAGAAAACAGATTTAAGTATTTGGAAAGAACATTTTCATTATTCCATGCCATTAATTCTTAGCTTACTTTTAAGTGGTTCGGCTGATTATATCGATGGGGCCTTAGTAAGTAGCCATTTTGGTTCGGAATCTTTTGCAATATTTAGATATGGTGCAAAAGAGCTACCACTTTCCTTATTACTGGCTAATTCATTGAGCCTTGCCTTTGTTCCCAAACTTGCAGATAAATCTCAATTTGAGTATGGATTGACACAATTAAAAAAGGAATCATTAAAGCTTATGCATCTACTTTTTCCTTTATCAATTATTTTATTACTTAGCAGCCATTGGTTGTATCCTTATTTTTTTAGAGCTGAATTCATAAGGAGTTCGAGTATCTTTAATATTTATTTGATATTAATCATAAGTAGAATGGTTTTTCCTCAGACAATAATATTGGCGCTTCAAAAGACGGGAATCATTTTTAAAATCGCCATTATAGAAATTACAGTAAATGTAATTGCAAGTTATTTGCTGATGCTTAAATTTGGAATGCTTGGAGTAGCATGGGGAACAATAATAGCTTTTAGTGCTGAAAAAATATTTTTAATGATCGTTTTATATAAAAAACAAAACCTTCCTGTTAC
>JBBRAW010000196.1:0-2819 GCA_038206385.1 Bacteroidia bacterium
TCGTCCCTATCTCTTCCAGCGTCCAATTTAGAAGGCGATAAACCTCTATTTTGATCCGATCTTCAAATGTAAGCCTTGTATATTTTGTCATAACGCAACATAACACTATTTTTATGTTGCACTAGATACTTGAATGTACCTCCTATAAACTTATCGACCTAGATTATTAGGTTAGAATTATTCCGCCATTTAACTATTACAAAAGTCCTGAAAACTCTTTGAAAAATTATAAAATCATTTCACTTTTTCAATGATTTGCTTATAAATATTTTTAGATTTTTCCTCAACTAAAAAATGAAAATTTCCTTGATGACGAAACCAAGTTAGCTGCCTTTTAGCATAATTTCTAGTATGTTGTTTGATAAGGTCAATAGCTTCATCAAGTGAGTAGGTTCCATCAAGATGTTCGAAAAGTTCTTTGTAACCTACTGTTTGAAGTGCCGAATGTTGTCGAAACGAAACTAAAGATTTAACTTCTTCTAAGAATCCTTGATCCATCATACTATCCACTCGTTTATTAATACGATGGTATAATTTATCGCGCGAATAATCAATTACAAATGATGAGACATCATAGGAATTAGTATTCTCATTCTTTCCAAGATAAGATGAATATGGATTACCTGTTGATCTAATAATCTCTAATGCCCTCATCACGCGTTGATGGTTTTGTTGATCTACCTTATCAAAATAATTAGGATCCTTACTTTTTAACTCGTCAAGTAAAGAATTTAAACCATTTGTTTTAAATTCGTCCTTCAATGTTTGTCGAATAGGTTCTTCTACTTTAGGTAAGTTATCTAAACCATAAATAAGTGCATTAATAAATAATCCTGAACCTCCAACTAAAATAGCAACATCATTTATTTGGAAGATGTTATTTAAAATTTTTTGTGCTTCAATCGAATAAGTCCCAGCGTTTATATGTTCATTTATGGAATGACTATTTATAAAATGATGTTTGGCTTGCGATAATTCTTCATCTGTTGGTTTAGCGGTTCCGATGGTTAACTCTCTATAAAATTGTCTAGAATCAGCAGAAATAATTTCTGTTTTAAAATAATTAGCAAGTTGAATGGCAAGAGCTGTTTTTCCAGAAGCAGTAGGGCCACCAATTACAATTAATTTTTTCTGCATAATTATTTTAATAAAAAAAACCACAATTTTTATTGTGGTTTTAAGCAATCAATTAATATTTTATTTAAACTAAAATTCTTCTTGTTTATCATCTTCTCCTTCTGCGAAATCTGCTTCACTGTCATCACCTTCTTCAAGTGTTGCATCCTCTTCTCCTTCTTCTCCCATTCCTGCTATTTCATCTTCATCAACACCATCTTCAGATACATCCATCATGCTATCGGATACTTCATCTTCTTCATCGTTATCAATTATATCAACAACAGCAGCTCCCTTCAATCCACCCATTAATAATTTATCGAGTTCGTTTTCTTCTGCAACAACATTTTTTGGAACTGATGTTATTTTATATTGTTTTGGAGCTTCACCAACTGATTTAACACAAACGGGATAATTTCTTGCGATATCTGCTTGAGGTAAAATTTTTACAAGTTCAATTCTAAAAAACCATGATGAATCATAGTCAGAGTGATAAATAATTTTTTGATGTGGATCAATAATATAAGTGCTAAGTTTCGCATCTTTCATCAAAGGTGTTTCTGCACCATCTTTATCAACACCTGCTTGCAAACTAATTTCTTGTCCTTTAATCCAGTATTCATTACTGATAAAGAATGAAGCAGGTTTTGTTGCATCGAATCCAACACATGATTGAATACTGAAATGTAACTCCTCAAAGGTTTGAGTGCTTTTTATTTCTATGTCGCGGATCACATCATCGTAATCTTCGAAGGAAACTCTAAATTTAAATACTGTTGGCATTTTTATCTATTATATTTACAAAGGTACACGCCCATTTTCAACGAGCAAAATTTTAAGGAATAATAATTACAGGATTTAAACCCATTTTGGCTGCTTTATCGATTAATAATTTGCAGGCTTCGGTATATTCATTAGGAATTTCTCCGTCTAAAATAGCTTCTCGAATTGCATTTTTCAGTATTCCTACTTCTCTGCCTGGTTTTAGATCGAATACTTGCATAATAAATTCACCAGTAATGGGAGGCTGCCAATTACGTACTCTATCTTTTTCTTCAACTTCAATAAGTTTCTGCTGAACTAATTCGAAATTAGACCTGTATTTGCGTTGTTTAAATTCGTTTTTAGTAGTAACATCTGCATGACAAAGTTTCATTAAATCCTCAATTTCATCGCCAGCTTCAAATAATAATCTGCGAACGGCTGAATCCGTTACTTCACTTTTTGCTAAAACGATAGGACGTAAATGTAATAGTACTAATTTCTGAACATATTTCATCTTTTCATTTAATGGCAACTTCAAATGCCGAAAGATGGAGGGAACCATTCTAGCGCCCTTCTCTTCATGACCATGAAATGTCCAACCATGTTCAGGCTCAAATCTTTTTGTAGCTGGCTTTGCAATATCGTGCAAAATTGCTGCCCAACGTAACCACAAATTATTGGTGCTTGCGCATATATTATCGAGTACTTCTAATGTATGATAGAAATTATCTTTATGACTTTTTCCATCAATAGTTTCTACTCCGTAAAGATTGGTAAATTGAGGAAAAATTAACTGCAATAATCCAGTATCAAACAATAATTTAAAACCTATTGATGGCTTCGCAGAGAGGATAATTTTATTCAATTCATCACTCACTCTTTCCATACTTATAATCGAAATACGTTCACACTGCGCTTTTATTGCTGCTAATGAAACC
>JBBRAW010000197.1:0-2815 GCA_038206385.1 Bacteroidia bacterium
CCCTATTCCAATTCCTTTATCTTTTGTTGTAACAAATGGATTAAATATTTTCGCAAGAAGCTGGGAAGAAATACCAGGACCGGTATCAAAAATTATAATATCGACTACCTTTTTTGTGCTTTGATAAGTCTGTAGGGTCAATTGTCGAGATTTCATGCCTACTTCTTCCTGCATGGCATCTATGGCATTTTGAATAATATTTATCAGAACCTGTTCAATTTGTATTTTATCAGCCCTAATAAAGAGTGGTTTTTCAGAAAGCTGTAATACAGTTACCACTTTCGCATTGCGTAGCTCGTAATCAATAAATTCTAAAGTTTCACGGATAATTTCATTAACATCAATAACGTTTTTTTGTAAAATACTTTTTTTAGAAAAATCTTTTAACCGATGAACAATTGCACCTGCGCGTTCTGCTTGTTTTGTGACTTGTTTCATAGCACTGATGATAAGTTGACTCTGTTTTTGATCACGCAATCTTTCTATGCACCCACCTGTATAATGCATAATTGCGGCCAGCGGCTGATTTACTTCATGCGCAATACCTGACACCATTTCCCCAATGGTATTAAGCCTAGAAATATGGGTTAATTCTTTTTGATGCCACTGAATTTTTTCTTCAGCTTGCTGGCGCAGCATGATCTCTTGTTGTAGTTCTTGATTTATTTGCTTAAGTTCTCGAGTACGTTGTTCAACACGTATTTCAAGTTCCTTCTGTGCTTGCCTTCGCTCACTCACATCAATCACTGATGTGAGCATTTGACAATTGTTCGCATCATCATGATCGATTATTATACTTTCCATTTGTCCAAAAAAATGTTCGCCATTATTTTTTATAAATTCTAGCTCAACTATTTGTTTGACTTTTTCTTTTAAAGCATGCTGTTTATGAAGATAAAAACTTTGCTGGAAAAGTGGCGCAATAAAACGTGAAATCCCTCTATTAAGTAAACGCTGTTTTTCCATTCCAAACAGACCAGCACCCGCAAGATTAACCTCTAAAATCAACCCATTTTGTCCCAGCCTAAAATAACCTACAGGGGAAAATTCATATAAAGTAAAATACTGATTTTGAGATATCTCAAGTGCGAGCTGCGTGCTACGTAATTCTTGATTCTGCATCTCCAATTCAATTTTATGCACATTCAATTCATGCAATAATTCGAATATAACCTGAGGGGATAGTGGCTCTACCGTCTCAGCATTAGCATCGAGCAAGGCTTCGGCGTGCTCATGCAAGGAGGCTAATGGTTGGCTGAAACTATTCATATTTTGCCCTTACAGTTTAAAAATTACTCAGCACTCGATTTTAGCTTTCGCTACCATTTCTTTTAATGCCTTAAATTCCATTTGTGATTGCTTCAACTGACTAATATTTATAAACGTAATGACGACACCATCAACAAGATTACTAATCGTGCGATAAGGCGCTATTTTGACCTGATACCATTGTTGATGACTGCCTTCTACCTCTATCGTTTTAACTGTAAGTGTTTTAAGGGCATTGTCGGCATCTTCTATAAGTTTTTCATATTTGAGATTGGAAACAATATGATAAAGAGGTCGACCCACATCAGCTGAAATCAAATTAATAATTTCAGCCGCTTGAGGCGTAAATCGCTTAACTTGCAAGTCGTTATCTAAGAAAATGGTTGCAATCTCGGTGCTATCCAGCAAATTTTTCATATCATCATGTGCGTAAGATAATTCCTCAATTCGACTCTGAAATTCCGTATTGACGGTAACAAGTTCCTCATTAAGCGATTGTAATTCTTCTTTAGAAGTTTCTAATTCTTCATTGATACTCTGTAACTCTTCGTTAGTGGATTGTAGTTCTTCATTGCTCAAGTTAACCTCTTCATTAGAAGTTTCTAATTCCTCGATAACTGTTTGAAGACTTTGTTTAGTCTGATTTAACTCTTGTATTAAGTCTGTAGCATATTTTTTTAATTCTTCAATAGTATAAGTATCAATGAGAGGCGGCTCTACACCACAAACGGCTCCAATCTCTTCAAAAACAATTAAGAATAAACCTTTTAAAGCGTCTGGCTCAACCAGTGGTTTTACTTTAAGGTTAATATACTTTGAATTGCCATTATTTGTGACCATTACATGAGAGTAAGTAATTTCTTTTTCTTGCGAAATTGCTTTCTGTAAAGCCATTTCTAATCCAAGTTTTAAATTTTGACAGGCCATTTGGACGACATTCAAACTAATATCACCGGTAGGCTGAAGTAAATATTGATAGACTTTTCCATAAGTATAGACAATATTTCCCTTCTTATTCACCATGACACTCGCAGGGGCATAGTTTTCCAATAAATATTTCGAAACATATTCAGACAGCAACGGTACGATACCTGGCTGGTTTTCCTTGAGTGCTGGCTTGTCTAACTCTGTTTGGATTTTTATAAAGTTAGGTGCGCTCGTTAACAAAAAAGGCGGGGGTGATATGACGTTATTCCGTTCAAAAAGTTTCCATTTTTTATTAATGGGGCTAAACAAATCAGTATAGCTATTAGCCGTTTCGGATGAACCTAAAAAAAGAAGGCCGCCTGGACTTAAGCTATAATGAAAGAGTGGCAATAGCTTCTTTTGTACGACTCCCTCTAAATAGATTAATACATTTCGACAACTAATCATATCAAGCTTGGTAAAAGGAGGATCTTTTATAAGATCCTGCTTGGCAAAAATAATGGTTTCCCTTACGCTTTTATTGATTCGATAAGACTTGCCTTCTTGGATAAAAAATCGTTTTATCCTATCAGCACTAACATCTGCTAGGATAGTATTAGGGTAAATGCCGGCACGGGCA
>JBBRAW010000198.1:0-2624 GCA_038206385.1 Bacteroidia bacterium
AAGCTAGAATAAAGGTCTTTAATTTGCGAATTAAATAACCTTGCTTTGTCTGTAAGTTGAGCGTTGCCTGCTAATAGGGTAGTAGAAGATTCGTATTGAGGCGTCATTACAAAAACAAAAATGGATGCTGCAAATGCTGCAATAAATGAAGCGCTTAGTAATACTCTCCATTTAAGTTTTAATATATTCATGATTTCGATGAGGTTAAAAGTGGACTGCATACTATTATTGTTTAGGAGCTACTACTACATTTCTATCGAGGCTTTCTTCTAAGGATATAAATGTTTCTGTTCTTTCGATTCCTTTAATTTTTTGAAGTTCATCATGTAATACAAAACGCAGTTCTTGAATGTCTTTACAAACTATTTCAGCGAACATGCTGTAGTTACCGGTAGTGTAATTTAATCGAACTATCTGTTGTACTTTCTTCAGTTCTTTAGCTACTGAATCGTACATAGAGCTTTTTTCGAGGTAAATTCCAATAAAAGCGATCACATCGTAACCTAACGACTTTAAGTCTACCGATAACTTTTTACCTTTAACTACTTTTAGTTCTTCTAGTTTTTTAATGCGAACATGGATGGTACCTCCGGAAACAAAAAGTTTCTTGCCTAAGTCGGCATAAGAAATCTCTGCGTCTTCCATCATTTCTTGGATTATTTGAAAATCGAGTTTGTCGAGATTTAATTTTGTGGACATTATGCCTTTTTATTTAGATAATATTTAATAATTGAACAAATATATTGAACGTTATCTATATTATTCAATAAATATTTGAATATTGATTAATTAATTAGCATTTTAGCCTACTTTTGTTTTATCACCATAAGGAATAGTTCTTATATACTGTGGGGTGATGAAATTTTTGGCAGACATACCCTCTTGTCTCGGGGGTGGGGAAACAGGATAAACGCAGCATAGAGCCGTTCTAGTAGCAATACTAGGGCGACCGGGGTCGACCACCGAACTTTGTACTGCAGCTAACTGCCTCGTGGAGGTTCGATCCCTCCCCCTACAGCTTTAAAAAGCTCCTAATACTCTGACTATCATTGTGTTAGGAGCTTTTTCATTTTGGCCAAGTGACACTATAGGTGACACTAAGATTTTAATTGATTAGTTGTGTAGTAACCTTTAAGTTTTTTGGTAGAAAATATGGTTGCTTAAAAACTTTAATATTCTAGAATATTTTTATTTTTTTTGATTTTAAGTAATTCAGATTGCATGTGCAAGATTTGAAAGGTGTAATCACTTCTTTAAGTTTTGCCTAACTATACCTTGAAATCATCTATAAATTATTTCCTGAAATATTAATTAATATTCCAAAATTAGTTAATCTGTTTTCTTATTTTTAGATACTGTTTTCAACCATACACAGAAATCCAACCAAAACCAGCAACAATTCCAGTAGCATTTATAAATAACTTCAAATGACAATACTACATACTGCGGATTGGCATATAGGACAAACCTTTCATGAATATGACAGAAGCTATGAACATCAGCAATTTTTAAATTGGTTGGTTAAAATAATTAAAGAAAAGCAAATTGATGTTTTACTTGTAAGTGGTGATGTTTTTGATTTATCAAATCCATCCGCAGCATCGGTGAAAATGTTTTATACCTTTTTGAAAGAGGCAGTAAAAGGCAATCCTCATTTACAAATTATAATAACTGCAGGCAATCATGATTCAGCGTCACGTCTAGAATCTCCAAAGCCGTTATTAGAATCATCAAATATTCACCTAATTGGGATTGTTGAAAGAAAGGAAGATGGAAGTATTGATTATGAGAAACTTGTAATTCCTATAAGAGATAAAGCAAGTAATATAAAAGCATGGTGCATGGCCGTGCCCTTCCTTCGCATGGGTGACTATCCTGTAATTTCAGATTCCAGTAATCCTTATGCAGAAGGTGTTGCAAAATTTTACGACGAGTTATATCACCATGCAGTTGATAAAAAGCAAGCGGGGCAATCTATTTTTTGTATGGGGCATCTACATACACAAAATGCAGAAATAACTGACATGGATAAATCCGAAAGGTTAATCATGGGTGGAGTTGAATGTATTTCCGCTGTTGCTTTTCACGAAGAGATTAAATATGTGGCTTTGGGACATATTCATAAAGCTCAAAAGATTGGAGGTAAAGTGCATATCCGTTATAGCGGGAGCCCAATACCGATGTCTTTTTCAGAACTGAATTACAAACATCAAGTAATTAGTTTTGATCTTGAAGAAGAAGTCATCAACAACCTGGAGTCAATTGAAATCCCTTTATCTGTTAAATTACTTAGAGTGCCGTCTAAGAATAGTAAGCTTTCTGAAGTTTTGTCTGCCTTAGATCAATTGCCTTCAACTGATAAAAATTGGGAATTAGCGCCATATCTTGAAGTACGAGTGTTATTGGAAGGACCCGAGCCCGGTTTGCGGCATAAAATAGAATCTGCTTTAGCCGAAAAATACGTCCGTTTGGCAAAAATTGATGTTAAGTATCCTGTGTCAGAAGTTGATGATAAAGTTTCTGAATTTGCAGGAGAAGATCAACTTCATGAATTAAAACCGTCGGAAGTATTTTCTAAAATGTATCAAACTAGATTTAAAACTCTAGTTCCAGAAATGATTCAA
>JBBRAW010000199.1:0-2578 GCA_038206385.1 Bacteroidia bacterium
CAATATCCAAATCACCATCATTATCCAAATCGGCGTAAATAGCACCGTTAGAGAAAGTAGGCGGGTTATCTTTTATGCTATCAGTTAAGTTTTTAAAACGACAATTTCCTTCATTTAAAAAAAATTGATTGGGTATTTTAATTTCAGGAAATTTACTCAATAATGATAAATCTTTATCTTGTAAACTATTTGATTTTAGTTTTTGTTGCAATTCATCACCAGAAACAAAATTGATATAATCAATATCATTCATCCGCTTTGGAATTCCGTTGGATATGAATAAATCTTTATTCCCATCATTATTAAAATCCATCCATAATGAAGCCCAGCTCCAGTCGGTAGCATAGATACCTGCATACTGACCTATTTCACTAAATTTTCCATTTGTTCGATTATACTGTAAATTATTTCTAGAATACTGATAAGTGTACCCATAATTAATTTTATTCTGAAAAATATTGTAGTCATCTTCGGATAAGGAGCGCCTCAATATATAAGGTTCATAAGGCAACATATCCATTGATATAATTTCTGGATACGCATCATTGTTAATATCAGCAATATCTACTCCCATAGTAAACTGACTCGTATGCATTAGTTGTTGAGTATTCTCTTCTTTAAAAGTTCCATTATGTTGATTAATGTACAAATAATCATTTTCGTGAAAGTCGTTTCCTACATATATATCAGGCCACCCATCTAAATTAATATCAGCAACGGCTACACCTAATCCATAACCAATTTTACTGCCATTAATTCCAGCAATTTTGGTTACTTCAGTAAAATGCATACCATCATTTCGATACAATTTTTGACCAGCCATTGAATCAAAAGTGTTTTCAAAATAACTTCTTGGTGCATAATTTCCATCGTGATTAACAGAGTGATTTAACAGAAACATATCTAAGTCTCCATCTCCATCATAATCTAAAAATGTAGCTTGTGTACTGAACCCTACAAAATCTAATCCATACGCATGTGCTTTATCAATATAATGTGGAACACCCAATGAATCAATTCCAGTGCATACCAATAATTGATTTTTACCTTTTAATATTTTGTAATGGCCAACTCTGCAAATATAAATATCTAGTAGGCCATCGTTATTAATATCTATCACAGAAACACCTGTGCTCCAAGCACTATCTTGAGGTATACCGGCTTTAATAGAAACATCTTCAAAATGCATTGCCCCTTTATTTAAGAACAATGCATTGCTGTGCTGATTTGCAGTAAAGAATAAATCAATTAATCCATCATTATTAAAATCTCCAGCACCAACACCTGCTCCATTATAATAGTACATATATGAAAATAAGTTGAATGCAGGAGTAGGAGTAAGTTGATTGGCAAAATGAATTCCAGTAGTTTGCTGATCCAATACCTTAAACATTGAAACGGAAGCTTTTTTGTTGTTACACCCAAACAAAAAGCAGCATACAATACATACAGCAATTGCAGTTTCCAATATTCTACATTTCTTCATATTCAACTTCTTTACAACAAACAATATTAATTATTTAGTTTTAACAGAAACTTTTCGTTGTTGAAATAATATAGGGTAATCATTATTTTGCAGGAATAAAAATCCTTGATTATTTTTTATCTTAACCGGTGCTATTTCTTTTACTTGTCCGTTTATATTCAAGCCAGATTGCGCAACTGATGTTGACAAAAAATTACCTTTTTTATTGTTGATCAATATATTTCCATAAGAGCCGTCAATTCTACAAAATTGCGGTAGCAGATCAAAGAAGTTGCCAGCTACTAAAATGTCATTCCAACCATCTTCGTTAATATCTTTAATTGCAATTGCATTAATAGAAGAAAGTTG
Organism: Bacteroidia bacterium; assembly: GCA_038206385.1. Taxonomy (GTDB): domain Bacteria; phylum Bacteroidota; class Bacteroidia; order AKYH767-A; family OLB10; genus JANXSD01. The sequence continues at coordinate 1,835 of JBBRAW010000199.1, forward strand.
TAATTCAACAGATAAAGGTTTCATTGTAAAATGCCCTTTGCCATCATTATAAGCAATACCAGAAAAGCCACAATTAACGGTAAGCACTTTTGCATTTTCAATTGCTTTACCGAATAAATCTGGAATTGATTTTTTTGCATAATCTTGGTGCTTCAGATTTGATTTTTTTAAAGACGGAATTTGTTCAGTAATATCTTTTTTTAAAAAAACTGGAACGTCTTTTCCATTAATAGTATGACTAAATATTTTATCCAATGTTCCATTTTGATCAAAATCTTTGATCCACACTTTTACAGGATGGGTATTATCTGCTTTCAAGTAAAAATTTTCTCCCAAGTTTCCTAAAACAATATCAACATCGCCATCATTGTCTAAATCGGCTAATGACATTTGTTGCCACCATCCCGAAAAATTTTCCAATCCTGTTTTCATCTCAACAAATTTAGCGCCATCATAACTATAAGCATGTGGGTACATCCATTCACCGGTTATGATTAAGTCCTTTTTTTTATCTCCATTTATATCCGACCATGATGCAGCGGTAATCATTCCTAAATTATTTAAAAATGGGGCTACTTGAGCAGTAACATCCTGAAAATTTCCATTCCCTATATTGTGGTATAGAAAACTTTTGGGAGCAACCCCATAATTTTGAGGCTCACTTCTGCTACCGATAAAAATATCTAATTTGCCATCACCGTCATAATCAATAGGTATAGCTGTTCCACAATTGGTATGACTTAT
>JBBRAW010000200.1:0-2434 GCA_038206385.1 Bacteroidia bacterium
TTATAGAAGACGAAGAGCGCTGGAAGTATGACTTATTTTTGCTATGTAATATTGACCTTGAATGGGAACCAGATCCATTACGTGAACATCCTGATAAGAGAGAATTTTTATTTAATTTTTATCTTGATTCTCTAAAATTAATGAATGCCAATTACAGTATCATTTCTGGCATCGGTGAATCACGTTTCGAAAATGCCATTGCTGCAATTTCTGAAGGTCGAGAATTGTGTTAAAAACAAGGCTCTTTTAGGAATTCTAATTATTTATTTTCAAAGGTGTTTCAAGAGGTGGATTTACCTATTTGTTGTTCGATAAAATATTGGTTGTTAGCATAACGAAACTTACTACCTTCGCAAACCATAAAAACAAATTACTAGTGCGATGAGCTATTGTAAAAACATACTTGAAACTATTGGCAATACACCTTTAGTTCAATTGAATAAAGTAATTGGAGATATTCAGGCAACTGTATTAGCGAAAGTGGAGACCTTTAATCCTGGAAATTCGATAAAAGACAGAATGGCTCTAAAGATGATTGAAGATGCTGAGAAGTCGGGAAAATTAAAGCCAGGAGGAACAATCGTTGAAGGTACTTCTGGAAATACAGGGATGGGATTAGCGATTGCAGCGATAATCAAAGGATACAAATGCATCTTCACAACAACGGATAAGCAATCAAAGGAAAAGGTAGATGCTTTACGTGCTTTTGGAGCGGAAGTAATTGTTTGTCCAACGAATGTAGAACCTGAAGATCCACGATCTTATTATTCGGTTTCCGCGAGATTGAGTAGAGAGATTCCAAATTCTTATTATCCAAATCAATATGATAATCTTTCCAACAGAATGGCTCACTACGAGCAAACAGGCCCTGAGATTTGGGAACAAACTGAAGGTAAAATTACTCATCTTGTTGTTGGCGCAGGAACTGGCGGAACAGTAACTGGTACAGCGATGTTTTTAAAGGAGAAAAATCCAACTATCAAAGTATGGGCGATGGATACTTATGGATCTGCACTTAAAAAATATCATGAAACAGGTGTACTTGATAAAAATGAAATATATCCTTACGTGACGGAGGGGATTGGTGAAGATTTCATTCCACAGAATTATGATTTCTCGTTGATTGATCATTTTGAAAAAGTAACAGATAAAGATGGTGCACTGATGACTCGTGAGATTTGTAGGCAAGAAGGTATTTGGGTTGGATACTCAGCGGGAACAGCCATTGCAGGATTAATACAATTGAAAGATCAATTAAAAAAGGATGATGTAGTTGTTGTTATTTTTCATGACCACGGAACACGTTATCTTGGAAAAATTTTCAATGATGAATGGATGCGCAAAATGGGCTATTTCGATAAAAAAGGATTTACGGCTGCTGATATAGTATCCTCTCGTAAGAATGTTGAATTATTAACCATCGATAAGAAAGATACTATTTCTAAAGCAATGAAAATGATTACTGAAAATAATTTTTCGCAAATACCTGTTACCTCCGACAATCGTATTGTTGGATCTATTTATGAAAAATTGGTATTTGATAAAATATTAAGCAATCCAGAATCAAAAAATGAAACTATTGAAAGTATCATGAAAGAAGCACTTCCATTTGTTGATATTAGTACCTCGATTGATACTTTAGCAAAAATGGTAAGTGGTGACAATGAAGCAGTATTGGTAAAAGACTTTAAGCAGGATAAAAACTATATAATTACCCGGTTTGATATTGCTGATATCATGGCGAAATAATTTAAATTTAATTACAATAAAAAATCCTGGTTTAATACTGGGATTTTTTATTTCAAATTGAGCAATATGCTTACAATGAAATCGTCGTTAAATAGGGATTTATTATTTTTACATAACACTTGACAAGCTATTTACTAATTGAAATTATTTATGTCAATTTATATTGATCAATTAAATCGCCAAGTTACTATTCCAGCCTTTCCAGAGCGGATTATTTCATTAGTGCCTTCGCAAACGGAATTGCTTTTTGATTTAGGATTGGAAGAACGTGTTATCGCCATTACAAAATTTTGCATTCATCCCAATAAATGGTTTCGGAATAAGCAACGCATTGGCGGTACAAAAGATTTTAATATCGAATTAATACATTCTTTACAACCAGATTTAATTTTAGCAAATAAGGAAGAAAATACTGAAGATGGATTAAATATTTTGATGAAAAATTATCCAGTATGGATTAGTGATATAAAAAATCTAGATGATGCCTCTTCTATGATTAATGAAATAGGGATTATCACCAATACTACTTTAAAATCTACAGAACTAAATAACGACATTCACAGAAACTTTAGATTACTATCTAATTTTATTTCAAAAGATAAATTGACAAAAAACAGAGTCGCGTATTTGATTTTGGAAAAAACAATTTTTAGCGGTGGCAAAGACACCATTTTTAGTTTAAATC
>JBBRAW010000201.1:0-2100 GCA_038206385.1 Bacteroidia bacterium
GTTTACCAGATGCAGTAATGAATTTAAATAGTTCCGATAAAGCTTCTGGTTTTGGTGCTGTATTAAGTACAATGATAAAAGCTACTCCGAAATTTGATATGACATTACGTTATGAAACAGCAGTGAAATTAGAATTTGTTACAAGCACTAAAACTGATGATTTTGGAGTTGCAACTGATGGCGCAAAAAGTCGTCGTGACTTGCCTGCAGTGTTAGCATGGGGTGGTGCATATTCAGCAAGCTCTTCTATTAAAATTTATGCTGATGTAAATTACTATTTTCAAAAACAAGCTAATTGGTCGAACTCAACTGTTGTAACTGATGAAAAGAAATGGTCAGATTTAGCAGGTAATGCAGTTGCTTATAACGTTGGTGCGACATTTACAACTAGTCCGAAATTATTAATTAGTATTGGCGGTGGTTATGCAGATAATCAATACTCAGATCACAATGGATATTACACAAAACTTGGTGCTTACGAAGTTGCTCCTGAAGACAATTACAACATCAATACAGGATTCTCCTATAAAGCTAGCAAAGCAGTAACATTGACATGTGGTTACATGCATACCTTTTATAACACACAAACGATTAAAGCATTAAATGCACAGCCACTTGATGTAGATGTGAAAGTGAAAAACTCACTTGATGCATTTGCCATTGGAGCGAATTTGCAGTTCTAAAAAATATTTTATTCCCCAATGAAGATCCCTGAAGTCTGACGAAAGTTTGCACTTCAGGGATCTTCATTTTTTAGCAATCAACTAAAGCATCATAACTTTGTTTTTCAGTTAATTATACCAGTTACAACTATTTTCACTCCTCTTTGTAACTTTACCTGCATTTCATTAGTCCCATTATCAGACCTGACCAAAGAGTGACAACAAAACAGTACAATGAATGTGTAGAACAGCATGCTGATGGCGTGTATCGTTTCATTTTGCATAACCTTCGAGATTCGGAAGTTGCTCGCGATGTGGTTCAAGACGCTTTTGAAAAGATGTGGATAAATGTTGGGAATATTAATTCAGAAAAATCTAAATCCTATCTATTTACTACAGCTTATCATACCATGTTAGATCGTATCCGTAGAGGAAAAAAGCAAGGCAATTGGGATGAAGTACAAGAACAAGACTATAGCCATACCACAGAAATTGCAGGATTGAAAGAAGTATTAAGAGAAGCACTAAATCGATTACCTGAGATTCAACGTACAGTTATAATGTTACGAGATTATGAAGGTTATAGTTATGAAGAGATTGGAGAAATTACTGCTCTAAATGAATCACAAGTAAAGGTGTACATCTATAGAGCACGATTAGCTCTCAAGACATACATCGGTAAAATTGAAAATGTTATCTGATAACATAGAATTGACAAATGAAAATTGATCTAACAAATTACGAAAGCTGGTTCCTCGATTATTATGAGGGAACCCTTAGCGCCGAAAAGGTTGCTGAGCTTTTTTTGTTTTTAGAGCAACATGTAAATCTTAAAAATGAATTTGAAAGTTTCGAATTAGTCACTTTAGATGAAGTGAATTCTTTAGAAATTTTTGAAAATAAAGTTGATCTTAAAAAAAACAATGATCCATCAATAACAAATATTGATGAATGGTTAATAGCAGAGTTAGAAGATGATTTGAATCTTCAACAACGTAGTGCTTTACTAAATTTCTTAGCAACACATCCACAATTTTCTACTGATAGAAACTTATATCAGCAAACGAAAATAAAAGCGGATTTATCAATTACGTTTGAAAATAAATCAGGATTACGAAAACGAGTTATTGGACAAGTTTCTCCTAAACGAATTTGGTATGCAGTAGCGGCAAGCGTTATACTTCTTATTGGTGCTTGGTTCGCAATTAAAGTATTGTTTAATGATCATAACACTCAAAATGCAAACAATTCTATTCCTACTCCAACATTAATTGAACCTTCCATAAAACGCAATAATGATCTTGCAAATACAGTTGATAAAAAAGATTTGCAACCATTAGCTTCTGAAAAAAAGTCTCTGACAAATATTTCGAATAAAAATAATTCCGAAAAGAAAAATAATTTTATTCTTGATAAAAACAATTTGGCACATTCATCA
>JBBRAW010000202.1:0-2042 GCA_038206385.1 Bacteroidia bacterium
GAATTACCAAATGTGTTTACACCTGATGATAACGGCATCAATGATTTGTTTCATCCATTCCCAAAATACCGTGATGTGAAAGATGTAGAAATGAAAATTTACAATCGTTGGGGAGCTTTAGTTTATGAAACCAATGATCCAGAAATTAGATGGAACGGCAAGAAAAATAATACTGGTGAAGATTTACCAGAAAGTGCATACTTCTATGTTTGTGTGGTAAATGAAATTTTCTTAGATGGCATTAAGCCACGCGTTTTACATGGATATATTCAATTATTTAGAGGAGAGAAAACGAAATAGTTATGAAGATCCTTGGAATTATTCCAGCACGATTTGCTTCTACTCGTTTTCCTGGTAAGCCTTTAGCAATGATTGGTGATAAAAGTATGATTGAGCGAGTTTATCATCAAGCAACATCTGCAAAGGGATTAGATGCTGTTATCATTGCAACGGATGATGAACGTATCGCAGCACATGTTCGTAGCTTCGGTGCAGACGTAGTGATGACATCTGCAAAGCATCCCAGCGGAACTGATCGTTGTGCAGAAGCAATTTTAAAATATGGTTATCGTTGGGATGCCGTTGTGAACATTCAAGGAGATGAGCCTTTCATTAAACCCGAGCAAATTAATTTAGTAGTCGATTGCTTATCGGACGAATCCGTTCAAATAGCTACGTTAGTAAAAGTAATTACCGAAGCTTCTGATCTTACGAATCCCAATAATCCTAAAGTGATTTTAAAAGAAAATGGAGATGCTATTTATTTTTCGCGTCAAGCACTACCTTATTTCAAAGGGATTGAAGTTGGGGAATGGTTAAAGCATCACACGTATTATAAGCACATCGGTATTTATGGTTATCGCACAATCATTTTACCTCAGCTTACGGCAATGCCACAAGGAAAATTAGAAATAGCTGAATCATTAGAGCAGTTACGGTGGTTAGAATTCGGCATCAATATCAGGACAAAAATTACTGAATTTGAGACTATTGCTATCGATACCCCTGAAGATTTAGAAAGAGCAAAAATACTGCTCGTTTAATTTTTGGTAAGATCTATTCAATTCTGCTTTGCCTTAATGCGTGGAAGAACTATCTTAGCCCTCTGATAAATAATGGCTTTGCGAATAGACCAATACATAAGTGATCTTCTTTATAGTACTGATTGTGTGATCATTCCTGGTTTGGGAGGTTTCGTTGCGAATACGCGAAGTGCCTTTCTTAATCCTGCTCAACATACATTTTCTCCTCCTGCTAAACGAATTGCTTTTAATGCAAATCTTCGTAGTAATGATGGATTATTAGCAAATCATATTAGTAATCAGTTAGATATTTCGTATTCGGAGGCATTTTTGCAAATTCAAGAGTATGTGAATGAGTCTTTAAGTACTTTAAGTAGTGGAGACGTGCTACATATTAATAAGGTGGGTTCAATTTCGTATGATGCGGAACAACATCTTCAGTTTGAGCCAGATTTATCAGTTAATTATCTCACAGAAAGTTTTGGATTAATAACTATTCACTCTCCGGCAATTCGTCGTGATGAACCAGCTGGAGTAATTCGCACTATTAAATCAACGAAAAATAAATCAGGAGCTACAAAAAAATCACGCTGGCGTTTGTTAGAATTAATTCCGGCAGCAGCAGTATTAGCATTTTTGGCTTTTAGTCCAAGCTTGATAAAAAATTTGAATTCAAGTTTGAGTTCTATAATTCCTTTCAATTCATCATCATCCACAAATGCGATTGCTGATAGTTCAACAAACACTGTAAATGTTGCTGCAACGTATCCAGAAACAAAGTTTGAAGAAACCGCAATAAGTGATTCTAGTCAAGCAGCTGTTGTTGAGAAGAGTGATTCATCTGCTACGTCATTAGCTGCGACAGTAAACAATGCTCCAGAAAATAAAGCTGTTGACGAAATAAAAACGATTGAGCCAACACAGCCCGTTTCTACTAAAGTGGTAACGAATAACAAAGGGGAATCGGATCAAAAAATGTTAGCTGGAAACTATTATGTTATTGGTGGATGTTTTAAAATT
>JBBRAW010000203.1:0-1971 GCA_038206385.1 Bacteroidia bacterium
GATTATTATTGGGGAATGGGTTTAACGGCAGAAGCTGTAGCGAATGAATATAAAGTTAGTAGAGAAGATCAAGATGCTTTTTCATTTCGGTCTCATCAACGTGCTGTTAATGCAATAAAAGGTGGGTTATTTAAAGATCAAATTGTACCCTACTCTATTCAAGAAATTTTTTTAGATGTAAATGAAAAAAAGCAAACACGAGAAACGATAATTGCAATTGACGAGGGTGCTAGAGCAGATACGACAATTGAGAAGTTAGCTGCATTAAAGCCTGTATTTGATGCACGAGGTTCTGTTACCGCAGGAAATTCTTCACAGACAAGTGATGGTGCTGCTTTTGTATTAGTTGTTTCTGAAAAAATGTTGAAGCAATTAAATATGAATCCACGATTACGTTTTGTAAGTTATGCAGTTGCTGGTGTTGCACCGCGCATTATGGGTATTGGACCAATTGAAGCAATTCCAGCAGCATTGAAACGCGCTGGACTAACAAAAAATGATCTTGCATTAATAGAATTAAACGAAGCATTTGCATCGCAATCATTAGCAGTTTGTAGGGCGCTTGAATTAGATGGAGAAAAAGTAAATGTGAATGGTGGTGCTATTGCACTTGGACATCCACTTGGTTGTACGGGAGGAAAACTTACTGTTCAACTCATGAACGAACTTGAGCGCAGAAAAGAAAAATATGGAATGGTTTCAATGTGTGTAGGAACTGGACAAGGGGCAGCAGGAATATTTGAAAGAATGAATTAATATCAACTATAAAATTCATTTTGTACTTAGATGTGTTTCGTTATTTTTGTACACGTTGATGGAATAAAAAAATCTTAACTATAATTAAAATATGAAAAAAGCGATTAAAATTTTATTAGTTTTTATAGTACTTAGTAATTCTGTTGCAAACGCCCAATACGTTGTGAAAGGAACTAACGTTGTGAGTGCAGGAATTGGAATTGGAAGTGCAATTGGTACCTATACCCATTCATCACAAACTCCAGGATTTAGTATTCAATATGAAAGAGGTATTTGGGAAATTCCTGGACCTGGAGTTATCAGTTTGGGTGGTTACCTTGGAACGAAAAGTTTTAGAAATAAACAGTATGGTTACACTCAAAATTGGAACTACACTGTAATTGGAGTTAGAGGGGCTTATCATTACAATGATTTAAAAAGATTTAACAATAAATTCCTTGACAAGCTTGATGTTTATGGTGGAGTGATGGTATCCTTTAATATACTCCATTATTCTGATGATTTTCCTGCAGGTTCTGTATACAATCATGATTACAACAGTGCTCCAGGAGCTAGTTTATTCGTAGGTGGTCGTTATTTTATTACAAATAATTTTGCAGTATATTCTGAACTGGGTTATGGCGTATCAATACTTAACGTTGGAGTGAGCTTGAAATTCTAATAATATTAGAGGATTTATTTCCTAAATAATTCAAACATAAAAGCCCTGTCAATTGTTATCTAATAATACGTTGACAGGGCTTAATTTATACAAGTTAAATTAAATAATAATGAATAATCCATACTACTCAAAAACAGATATTACTTTGCTAGATGTTAGCAACGATGAATGGAAGAAAATTCTTGCTGATGACCTTTATTATATTGGTCGACAAAAGGGGACTGAAAGGCCATTTACAGGTAAGTATTGGGATTCAAGTGAAAGTGGCACCTACTAGTGCGCAGTTTGTGGCAATGCGTTATTTAAATCGGATTCTAAATTTGCTAGCTCATGCGGTTGGCCAAGTTTTTTTGAGTCTATCAGAAAAGATTCAGTAATTTACATTCCCGACAATTCCTATGGGATGAAACGTATTGAAGTAGAATGTGGGAGATGTAAATCTCATTTAGGTCATATATTTGATGATGGTCCGAAGCCTACTGGAAAACGTTTCTGTATGAACTCAATTATGCTAGATTTTGAATCAGTAGACCAAATTTAATTTGCATCTTTCT
>JBBRAW010000204.1:0-1862 GCA_038206385.1 Bacteroidia bacterium
GTAGTAGAACGGAGCATTGCTTGGACTAATTTTTTCCGACGCATCGTCAAAGATTATGAGTATACGGTATCTTCTTCGGTAAACTGGCTTTATTTAGCCAATATTCAGATCATATTGCAACGCATACAACCCCAACGCCAGACTTAATTTCCCAACACGCTCTTAATTGAATATTATCTCTTGAAAAGCTATCATTAATTTCATTGCAAAACCTTGAAAAATCATCTTTAAACTTTTCTCTATTGTATTCACTTATTTCCTCAAGGAAATAAAATTCAGGATGCAAGTATTTTTTCGTGATTTCATAATCTATAGCATCAAATATTTCAATCAGTTCGTTCTCAATTCTGTTCCATCTAACCAGTTCTTTATAGTATGATTGAATTCCGTGAATGTTAGGTATCAGGCAATATGTATTTAGAAGGTGTGTGTTGCCTGAGATGTGCTTGATGAACAATTTGTAAGCATATTTATCATGTATGAAATGATAATTCCCTTTTGAATGATTTGAAAGGTGTTCACCTATTTGGTCAAGTTCATATGTTTTAAATTTATTGTCTACACATAAATTCCAATTGTTAACATGAGAGCTAATTTCACAATACAAATCGTAGGGTGGTAGTTTTGTGAATTGACTCAATAGCGAATAAATGGATTTCTTGATTCCAGCGTCAAGAATAAGAATGGATTCATGTAAGTAAAATAACGAATCAATTGAATATATGTTCTCCGAATTGCCGAGTCTATTTAAACTTCGAACTTCGTTTATAAATGTCTTTTTTAATCCTTTTTCAAAATATGAATTATTTTCAACAAACCGAATTTTACATGCAAGCCAGAAATCAATTGCTTCATTACTCTTAATATGGCTGACAGCAATCTCAAATGCTTTTTTCAAAAGTTGTTCATTCGTCTCTATATCAACAATTAAATCTGGATTGTCTTTCTGCTTATGTAAATAATCACGTTCACGGTTTGGCTTAAAATTATCAGCATGGATTAGAAAATTGATGCCCTCATCAACCGTCTCCATCAATGGATAAAACAAGAATAACTTAGGTACATTGGCTAAATCAATTCTGTTAGAGCCAATGATGACTTTTAATCTAGAAACTTCATCATGTAAAAATGGTAATTGGATCAATCCATTACTAGTTTCTATCTCCAAAAGTTCATTGATAACAGATTTTCTTGTAAACTGTTGAACTGCATTATTACTGTTAATTGTAACCCTAAACAGTTTGTTGTTGAAACAGAATATGTATGGAATAATTTTAGGTAAGTATTCCACCATATTATCTATGTGAATTTGCCTTTTTTCGCTTGCTGTATATTCAAACAAAGTGTAAGCTAAAGGCATACTCACCTTTTCAGGATTTTGATCTATTAGTCTTCCGAATAAATCATCTTGTTCTAATAGCTTGTCTGTAAGTGATTCCGGAGAATCTCCATCACGATCCAAATTAAAAGTATTCAGGATCACATATTCACCTGAATCAAGTTTAATTGATGTGGTTATTTTAATATGTTTACCATACACATGAGTACTTATAAAACCAGTACCATAGTGCCCTAATTTGTCATCGTTGTTGCCGTATTTTTTACCTACACTAAATTGTTTTATCAAACCACCGAACTCTGAATCTGTAAATGGTCTTCCATTGTGTTTAAAAATGAAGCCTGTTAGAGTGCGGTTGATTTCAATTTCTCCATTTTCATTAATCGTATCTAAAGCGTTTTGAAAAAGTTCCCAAATAGCTCTTTTTTCTGCATATTCAGGATTTGTTTCCCTTATGCCAGTAAATATTTTATTGGCAAAGGATTCAAAATTATCACGTCTTTCTTTTTCTCTATAAGATGCC
>JBBRAW010000205.1:0-1721 GCA_038206385.1 Bacteroidia bacterium
CTCAGCCATGACCTTAATCGTTGGTGGGCAATTGCAAGAGGAAAAGAAGATCCGTATTTAACACTTGGAGAAAGTAATGATCGTACAAAAAAAGGGTCTAGTGATTTAGTGTGGGCTTTAAAGGATGTCAGTTTTGATGTGCAACAAGGCGATGCTTTAGGAATTATAGGACGAAATGGAGCAGGTAAATCTACACTACTAAAAATATTATCTCGCACTACAACACCTACGCAAGGATGTTTTAAAGTTAAAGGTAGGATTGCATCTTTGCTTGAAGTAGGAACAGGATTTCATCCCGAATTAACAGGAAGAGAAAATATTTATTTGAATGGAGCGATTCTCGGAATGACGAAAGCAGAGATTAAAAGTAAGTTTGATGAGATCGTAGATTTTAGTGGTGTTGAACGATATATTGAAACTCCGGTAAAAAGATATTCATCAGGAATGTATGTTCGTTTAGCTTTTGCAGTTGCGGCGCATCTTGAACCAGAAATTTTAATTGTTGATGAAGTACTTGCTGTTGGTGATACAGAGTTTCAGAAAAAATGCATTGGCAAAATGAAAGACGTTAGTGGAGCTGGAAGAACAGTTTTGTTTGTAAGTCATAATATGGCTGCTATCAAACAACTTTGTAATAAAGGGATTATTTTAAACAATGGAACAGTAGCTGGAAAAGGATCTATCGATGAAATTATTCATCAATATCAATTGTTGAACGATTCGAAAAAAACCGGATTAGATAATTTTGAATCACGCAAAGGTTCGGGTGAATGTAGAATCACTGATGTTACTTTTCAGAATGATAAAGGTTTAAATAAAAGTGAATTTCATTTAGGAGAAAAGCTGAATATCGATATCGCTTTAAAAAATTTATCGGGTCATGATCTTCAAAATTTGCGTATCATCATAGGAATATATAACAGTAACTTCGAAGGTTATTTACGTTTCGATAGTAAGAGTACAAATTCACCAATTACACTTGGTAGCGAGAATTCAACAGTTGTATGTAAAGTGATGGAACATTTAAATATAAGACCTGATCAGTATTCTGTAAATATTGAAATACACAAGCAAGATAAATTGATCGATCAAGTGCAAAGTGCGGCAACATTTACCATAACCAATTTCGATTATTTTGATACCGGGAAAAATATTGATAACGACGAATTAACAAAAGTATTTTACAAACATCATTGGGAAGTAATCGGCAAATAATTATTATGAGTGTATTAAAGATGACAAACGAATTACAATTTTCTGTTAAATCAATGATGGATGATTTCGGACGTGTTTTTATAAAAGACGGCAGGATCTTCAGAGCTATTCATAAAAGTAAAATAAACTATTGCCTCGATTTGTTGGCATCTCCACTTTTTAAAGAACTTTTACAAAAGAAATTAATTCCCAATACTTTTATTGCCGATTTTACTATACCTGGATATGCACTTGTTCTCGAGCACGAAAAACTAACAGAATCATTGCAACATGAATGGTCGTTTGGAATGCTTAAGGATGCTGCACTTACTGTTCTTGAAGTCAATGAGATTTGTGAAAAGTATGGTTATGAATTGAAAGATGCACACACTCTGAATGTTTTATTTCAAGGAAGTAATCCGATGATGGTGGATATTGGAAGCATTGCTATCAAAGAAAATCCAACTAGATGGCGAGGGTATGAAGAATTTCTTTCATCTTTTATGGTTCCATTATTATGTTGGAGT
>JBBRAW010000206.1:0-1569 GCA_038206385.1 Bacteroidia bacterium
CAAGGTAAAGTCATTTTTAGAAGTCTTGAAGCACTTGACGGTTATCAGATCATTTCAGCTGAAACGACAGATTATGCTGCCGCAACCTCTGATTTAATTAGTATTCGTTCTAATCAAAATCCCAATGTGACATTGGTTTTAAGAAAAAATGGCACACAACAATTAGATGAGGTCGTTATTTCTTCTAGTTCAACTTCAAAAATAAATCGTCGTGATGCTGAAGTTTCATCGGAATTAAAAGCTGCCGAAATTCAGGAAATACCAGTGGAAGGTCGCGATATTACTCGCGTTTTGTATCGATTGCCTAATGTTTCTCAAGCCACAGGTTTTTATCCAGAAGCACCAAATGTTAGTATTAATGGAGTCAATGGTTTGTTTACGTCCTATTTAATAGACGGTTTAGATAATAACGAACGCTTTTTAGGAGGGCAAAAATTCGCCATTCCTTCTGGATTCGTTAAAGATATTACTGTTTTGACAAGTAATTTTTCTGCAGAATATGGCTTGACTGGAAGTGGGATTGTTGATATTACACCTCGTTCAGGTTCTAATAAACTTACTGGCGAAACCTTTTTCATAACTCGTCCCGGACCTTCTATTGATGGTCAATCTTCCTTTGCTCAACGTGATTTGTCTGGTAATCAGGTAAAAGCTGGTTTTGCTCGATACCAAGCGGGTGGTGGTATTGGCGGTGCTTTTGTGAAAGATAAAACTTTTTATTATTTCAATTTTGAACACACTACTGATGTAAAAGACAATTTGCTTAACTCCCCTGTTTTAGGCGTAAATACAACTGTAAGAGGAACTAATACCTTTAATTATTTTTCATCTAAAATTGATCAAATTTGGAACAAGAATTTTAGAAGTTCAGTCCGTGCGAATGTTGGCTTAGTTGATATCGAAAGACAAGGTGGCGGACTTGATGGCGGAGCAGCTTTCCCATCTGCTGCTAATACACAAAAAAGAAATAGTATATTGCTAGCACTGAAAAATTCTTATAGTTTCGGAAAATTAAGTGGTGAAACCAACATTCAATACAGTCATTTTACATGGGATTACGCTAATCCATTAAATGCTAATGGACCGCAGGTAGTGGTTCAAGGAACAAATGATGAGACTTTAGCTATTTTAGGACATCCAGGATATTTGTTTAAAGCTGTCGAAAATACCATACAAGCGCAACAAAAATTTAAGTTTTATTTAAACAATCACACGCTGAAAAGTGGATTAAACTATATTAGAGGTAATCACGAATTGTTTGGCGGTGGAAATCCAAACGGAAATTATACTGTTAAGTTAACTCAAAACCAAATAGATGCAATAAATGCTAGCGGTGTAGGAAGCAATTTATCTATTTATGATATTCCTTCGAATGCTACTGTGGTAAATTATAATGTGGAGTTACGACCAGCTTCTTTTGGTACACATCAGGATATTTATTCAGCTTATGTAGAGGATTTATGGTCCGTCACTGACAAACTAAATATTACGCTTGGATTGCGTTATGATTATGATAATTTGTCAAAAGGTGGAGGAACTAAAGGTGATTATAATAACCTAGCACCTCGA
>JBBRAW010000207.1:0-1563 GCA_038206385.1 Bacteroidia bacterium
GAATTTCTACAGTTCTGGTATATTTATTCTTTAATAAAAAGTCAGTAGCTAATTCTAATCTTTTGTCAGAACTGGTTGATTTAAGTTGTAAAAGCTCAAGTAGTTTGAAAAACATTCCTTTTTGATTCCTATAATACTGTGGAAGGAAAAGAATATAATTATTTTTTGAATGTGCCAAATAAGCAGCACACTTTTTCTGAAGCTCCTCTTCATTGCCTCCAAAAATATTATCAACAGCTTTGCTCCTGGTTTCATTATCTTTGGTAGCTGCCCAGTTTTCAGCAATTTTACCTAAAGTCTCAATTAAATCTTCGGCAATTTCTTGATGTGAACGTTGATATTCTTCAAGGGCTTTATTTGCAGTATTATGAAGGGTTCGAACCCTACGAATAAACATTTCTGCTAAATCATCAAAAGCTTGTGTCGTTTTTGCTTGAATTAAAGAAACAACAAGAGTAAATCTTTTATGTATAGAAACTTCATTTATTTGGGATACATTTAGAGAACTTGCTTCTTCGACAAATCTCTTAAACTTGGATTCTGGTATATTATCTAAAAGAATATTTCCTTTGTTTAAAGATTGTAGCCACAAGACATGATGTATAAATTTTTTTATTTGTTGAACAGTTGGTCGTCCCGGGTCTTGTTTAAGTTTATCCCAAGGGCTTGTAGATTCTGATTCCTCACGCTTGAGTAAAAGTTTTAATGATTCTTTATAGCTTTCATCAAGTTGATTAAATATATCTTCGTAAAACATTTTATTTACAGATGCTCTGGCTTCATTTGCAATACGTGAAAAAGTATCAAATGCAGGTAATTCGTAGCGTTCTAGCACCATTTCTTCAATAGCAGTATTTATTATGTCAGCAATAATATCTTTAGTATGAGATGCTTTAAGCATAACTTCCATCATAAATTCTTTACCACCATTAGTGAAGGGTTTTATATTAAGATAATCCCTGATAAAAGACATATGTTTCCATCTGGCTTTCATAGTTGAATAACTTTTAATATTTGATTTAATATTTCTAAAACCTGCTGTAACTCCAATATACTCAATTATATTAAAAGGTATATTACTTAAATCTGGAAAATACCCTAGCCTTTGAAAAAGCTTTAGAAGTACAAGTAATCCTAATTTTGAAGCATCTGTTTTGGCATTTTTATTAATAAATTGTATTTCATCTTTCTCGGGAGTATAAATCTCTACTAGTTCTTTCTCAGTGATACTAGAACGAATACGTGGGTAGGCTGTTTCATCAATAGCCGTCATTTAATTTCCAAAATCGTCAAATACAATTAACCTTGTGCAAAAAGTATACTTTATGCACTCATCAGTTTACACTAGATTTAATTCTAAAAAGGACTAAAAACTTATGCAATAACTTAAGCAAAAATCAAAGTGCATTATCTTGCTTTTAAAGCTAAGTTCCTGCATCATTGAAATTAGGATATCCAATTAATTTGTGAGGTTTTAATATGTTAACAAAGGATAGAATTGGTTATGCACGAGTTAGTACTTCAGGACAAAAACTTGATTCACAACTAGACGAGCTAACAAAA